>JAWXUN010000126.1:0-5494 GCA_044426425.1 Clostridia bacterium
AGAACACATCTTTCTGAATATGCTCCAAAAATGCTTTCTACAAAAGTTCCTGTTGACAAAATCCGTGAGGTTATTGGTTCAGGTGGTAAAGTTATTCAAAAAATCTGTGCTGAATGCGACGTTAAAGTTGACATTGATGACGAGGGTAACTGTTATGTTGGCGGTATCAGCCAAGCTAACTGCGAGAGAGCTCTTGACATTATCGAAACAATTGTAAACGACCCAGAGGTTGGTGCATACTACAATGGTAAAGTTGCAAGAGTTATGGACTTTGGTGCATTTGTTGAAATCGCTCCAGGCAAAGAGGGACTAGTTCATATTTCAAGACTAGATATTAGAAGAGTTGACAAAGTAACAGATGTTGTTAATGTTGGCGACGCTATCAAAGTTAAAGTTTTGGAAATAGACGACAAAGGCAGACTAAACCTAAGCCGTAGAGATGCTCTTATCGACCTAGACGGTGCAATTCCAGAAAACACAATTTCTGATGCTCCAAGAAGACCATCACCTACAAGAAGACCAGCTCCAAGAAGATAAAAAAATAATTTATTAAAATATTTTCATAACGCTCCACGTTTTGTGGGGCGTTATTTTTTTTGTTCTAAAATTCTTAGATATTTCATATAATTGACTAATAAAAAAGAAAAGGACAAGGAAAGCAATGAATAATAATTTTGACGAAATAGCAAGCTGTATCCCAATTTATTCTCAAGAATTTTTGAACTTGCCACAAGGATATAAGGACAAGACCAGTGACATAAGGTTCTCTGTTGGTTTTCCACCGAGAATTTATATGGGGAGAGAAAAATATGTTTTGCAAAACTGCAAGAGTCTAACAAAGTTTGATATGCAAGAGCTTGTGTATCAAATGTGCGAAAATTCTGTGTATAAACATATAGAAGAAATAAAAAATGGCTTTATCAGTGTAAAAAATCGTTTTCGTGCAGGCTTGTGTGGTACGGCTGTTTTAGAAAACGGAAAAATTTTGAATATCAGCGACATAAGTTCGGTGATTATAAGAGTGCCACGCATAATATATGGCTGTGCACAAGAGATTATAAATAGTCTAGCAGATTTTTCTGCTGGGGTTCTAATTGTCGGAGAGCCGTCTAGCGGAAAAACAACCGCTCTTAGGGATATTATGCAGGTTTTGACAGAAAAAAGATTGGTAGTTTTAGACGAGCGGTGGGAGATTACTGGGATAATATCGAAAACCGATATCGATATTTTGTACAACTATCCCAAAATGCAAGCGATAAGTCACGCAGTGAGAAATTTGGGGGCAACACATATAATTTGTGACGAAATAGAACTTTGTGATTTTGAGGCAATTGAAAATGCCAGTGCCTGTGGTGTTTCTATAATAGCAACGGTTCATGGGGACTTAAAAAATGGTTTGCGACCACTTGTCAAAAAACTTTTGCAGGCAAATTGTTTTTCTCATGTTGTTGAACTAGAGGGAAGGGATAGACCTTGTAAGCTAAGAAAGGTATGGACAAGCGATGAATTACTTGAAAATTACAGGTGCGATACTAATTTGCCTTGCCTCGAGCCTTTTGGGACTATGCAAAAATCAAAAAATCAAAGACAACCTAAATTCCTTTAAACAATATAAGATGTTTTTGCAAACACTTAGGAAACATATATATTTTTATAGCTTTTCGCTCGAAGATATTTTTGAAAACTCAAATGATTTATTTTCGTTAAAGATGAAAGAAAAATCTTCTTTAGACATGGTGTTTGCCAAAAAAGAAGATAATTTATCCCTAAAAATTTTTTTAGAAAACTTGGGAAGAACAGACAAAGCAGAACAAATATCGAACATCGATAACGAAACACGATATTGTGATTTACGTATAAAAGAAGAACAAGAGATTTTGAAAGAAAAAACCAAACTAAATTTGATTTTTTATTCATTTATAGGACTAGCTATCTCGTTAATTTTGGTTTAGAGAGGTGAAATAATTGGAAGTAGATTTAATTTTTAGGATTGCTGCAATTGGCATAATTGTGGCAGTACTTAATCAACTGCTTGTGCGTTCAGGGCGAGAAGAACAGGGTTTGATGCTGATTTTGGCTGGACTTATAAGCGTTTTGGGAATGATAGTGAATGAAATTAGTGAACTGTTTGAAACAATTATATCGGTGTTTGGTTTATGAGTATATATGTATGCTTTTTTCTAGCGATACTATCGGCGATTTTTTCGGTTCTTCTCAAAAAAACTAATCCAGAAATTTCTGTGTGCATAAGTATTTGTGCAGTGGTTTGCCTTTTCTTTTTTGTTGCAGAATACATAGAAAATTTGATATCGAATATTTTAAATTTAGACATTTTAGAGCCAGAGATTTTTTCTATTCCGATAAAGCTTTTGGGGCTTAGTATTCTTAGCAAAATTTCTTCTTCAATTTGCGAAGACGCAGGAGAAAAAGGTTTGTCCTCGGCAATAGTAACAGTCACAAAATTTTCTAGTGTTGCAATTGCTTTTCCGCTTTTTCAAACTCTTATCGAGCAGATTGAGGTGGTGTTGAGCCTGTGAGAAAAATAGTTATAACAGTAGTGTTTCTGATGTTTTTTCTATTTGTTTTTCCGAGTGTGGCAATGGCAGAGGACTTGTTTGGAACAGACGAACTTATAGAGAATTTGCCGAGCGAGAGCAAAGATATGCTAGAGAAAATTGGAGTGTATTCACCAGAGGACAGCGTGGACGCTGATTATGGAAATGTGATAGAAATTCTCTCTGATATTTTAAGTTCAACCTACCTAAATCCGCTAAAAATCATGCTTTTGATTATTTCAATTGTGATAGTAACTTCTTTTTTGTCGTCGCTAAACGAGGAAGAAAACAGCCTGACAAGTCTTGCGGGAACACTTACGATTTGCATAATAGTGATACCTTATTTGGTTGATTTAATCGCCAGCGTATCTGCGGTTACAACGAGTTTGAGTGTTTTTGTTTTGGCATCTATTCCTGTTTATGCAGTTTTGCAAATAGCCAGCGGAAACCCCACGTTGAGTGGAACTTTTACCACAATTTCTATTTTTTCAGCCAATATTTTTACGGCACTTTGCAACACGGTTATAATACCGATGTTGTCTGTGTTTTTAGGCTTATCAATTTCTAGTTGTTTTTCTCATTTAAATATTAAAAGTCTGTGCCAAAGCGTATATAATTTTTTGAAATGGGTTTTGGTTACTGCGATAACACTTTTTTCTAGCATAATTTCTATGCAGACTAGCCTAAGTGTTGCGACGGACAAAGTTACGACAAAGACGATAAAAATTGTGGCAGGTAGCACTGTTCCCATAGTTGGAACAGCTTTTGGAGATGGCATTGTTGCGGTGCAAAACAGCATTTCGCTTTTAAAATCCGGCAGTGGTGCTTTTGGTATTCTTGCCTGTGTTTGCATATTTTTGCCACCTATCATCGAGCTAATTTTGTGGATTACGAGTTTTAATATGTCTGTTATAGTAGCAGATTTTTTTGCGGATAAAAAGGCAAAAGATTTGATTGAGGTTTTTATAATTGTGCTAAAAATTCTGCTTGCCATACTTATTTCATTCTGTGTTATTTCTCTTGTGATTTCTGCTATCACAATTTTTGTTTAATGAGAGGGTGATGATATGGACGAAATAAAAGAGATAGTGTTCACAGCTTGCACCTCGCTTATTGTGGGAGAAATTATTTATTATCTTTGCCCAAAAGACAAGTTGATAAATTCGGTTTATGCCTTGTTTTATACAGTTGTTATAATGTCGGCGGTGCTCGGTTTTTCTTCTTTTGATTTCGATTTAGAAAACTACGATATCGATAACCGATATCAAGAAGAAATAGACGAAAAGATAGCAGAATACTATATTTTTGAAACAGAAAATGAGATGAAAAATATGATAGAAGAGTTATTATCGACTGTCAATATCGATGTTCGATATATAACTATAAAGATTGAAAAAGTTGATGATTATATTGAAATTAATAGCATAGAAGTCAATCTTGTAAATAAAAGTGACATACAAAATGCTACGGCTATTATCAATAAAGTGTTTACCGATGTTATTCCGGTGGAGGTAACAAGCTATGAATAAATTTGACCTAAACAGCATATTATCTAACAAAAAGATAATGCGAATTATTGTGATAACCGCTTTTCTTGGAATTGCATTAATCGCCTTGTCAGATTTTTTGCCACAAAAAAGCGAAGAAATCACAACAGAAATCAGCACAAGTTCAGATTATAGCAAAGAAATAGAAGAAAAAATTATAAACTTAATTTGTGCGATTACAGGTGAAAAAAATCCAGAAGTTATGCTGACTCTTGAAGCAAGCGAGCAATTTGTTTATGCAAAAGAAATTAAGGAAAGTGAAAATTCTAGCGAAGAAACTTATATAATTGTGGAAAATAGTGACGGAGATGAGATGGCAATTGTGATTACAGAAATTGAGCCACAAGTCAAAGGAATTGTAATTGCCAGTGAGTTTGCCGAAAATTTCACAATAAAAGAAAGTTTGATAAACGCAGTTAGCACAGTTTTAGATTTGCCCAGCAACAAAGTGTGTGTTGTTACAAAAAAATAGTTAAAGAGAGGTATTTTATATGAAACCAGCAAAAAGACAAATTATCTTAGGAGCACTTATCTTGGCTTTAGGAGCAGCAGTATATTTAAACTGGCAGTTTACCGATACAATTGCAAATGGAGTTATCGAAACGAGCACGCTGTCTGATAGCAGTGAAATAGAGGACTCGGATTTGGGTGTGGCACAGCTAGTTAACAGCAACTACATAGAAACCGTTACAGACGAAATTCCAAGTGAAGAGGTAATAAGTGAAGAAGAGATAAGCGAAGAGGAGATAAGTGAAACAGCGAAAAATATAGAAAATAGTGATGCACTTGCACAAGCGAGAATAGAAAGGCAAACATCAAGGGACGAGGCACTAGAAATTCTTGATGACATATTGGACGATGATGACGCAGATACTGACACAAAGAAAACCGCAATTGAGCAGTCCTCGCTAATTGCACAAAATATGATAAAAGAAACAACCGCCGAAAATCTTATCAAGGCAAAAGGAGTAGAGGATGCAGTGGTGTTTATATCAGAAGATAATTGCACAGTTGTAGCCAAAAATGCAGAAGAAAATTTGCTTATTATACAAGAAATAATCATCAATCAAACAGGCTTTGCTTTAGAACAAATTCAGATACTAGAGGCTTAATCGGTGATTAATATAAAAAAAGAACCCCTATTTTCGATAAAGAAATTAGGGGCTCTTTTGCGGTATAAAAAATGTTTTATTTATACGTTATTGCTTGAATAGTTTGGTGCTTCTTTTGTGATGTTAATATCATGTGGGTGACTTTCTTTTAGTCCAGCACCTGTGATTTTTACGAATTGAGCTTTTTCATGTAATTCAGGAATATTTGCACAGCCTGTATAACCCATACCTGCTCTTAGTCCACCAAGAAGTTGGAATGTTGTATCAGCAAGTGGTCCTT
>JAWXUN010000006.1:0-28688 GCA_044426425.1 Clostridia bacterium
TGATACTTTTTTATCTTTTTTAAGAAAACTTAGATATAAAAGTTTGAATTGTAATAGTAGGATTTTTTCTTCAATTTTAAAAGCTGTTTTTTCCTAATCAACACGCTTGGAGCAAGCCCATTCCCTACATTGATTTGTGCAACATTTTTTTGACAAAATAAAAGAGCAGTAACACAAAGAAAAAAGTGTTACTGCTCCTCAGTTTATTATATTCAAAAAAACATTACAACGGACTGATACGTTCCTATTAAAAATTAAAATGTTTTTATAAATTCGTTGAATTTCTCTTCGTCGTGCAATGCAGATTTCATGCTAAGTGTAGAAACAACATTCATGCCTTTCATGCTACCAATAATTTCTGCCACTTTTTTGCTAGCTGTTGGTGCCCAAGAACCATTTTCTATGATATGCACATCTCTGCTTTGTAGGTTAAGTGCTTTTAGATCTAAGAGGAATGTTTCCATTGTTGGATAAATTCCGCCGTTATATGTTGGTGTTGCGATTATAAGTTTTCCACATTTAAACGCTTCTGCAACTAAGAAAGATTTGTCTGTGTTGCAAATATTTATAACTTTTAGTTTTTTGCCAAGTTCAGAAAGTTGCATTGCAACTGCATTCACAACGCTTTCTGTGTTGCCATACATTGACGCATAAGCCAAAAAAATTGTGTCTGGTTCTTCTGGTGTGTATTTGCTCCATGTCATTTGTTTTTCAAGAAAATAAGTGATTAGCTCATCTCTGAAAACAGGTCCGTGAAGTGGGCAAACCATGTTAATCTCAAGTTTTGAGGCTTTTGTTAAAGCAGCTGCAGCTTGTGCACCATATTTTCCAACAATATTTGTAAAATATCTTCTGGCATCGTCCAAAAACTCTGCTTCAAAATTATATTCATCAGCAAAAATTCTGCCGTCCAAAGCACCAAATGTTCCAAATGCATCAGCCGAAAAAAGAGTTTTGCTTGTCATGTCATAAGTAACCATAACCTCTGGCCAGTGAACCATCGGAGCCATTACAAAAGTGAGTTTGTGCTCGCCTGTTTCAAGCACATCGCCCTCTTTGACTGCGTGTTCATTGATTGGGCAGTTAAAAAATTGTTTAATCATTGCAAAAGTTTTTGCGTTGCCAACGATTTGTGCCTCTGGGTATTTTGCAAGAATGTCCTTAAGAGAAGCGGCATGGTCTGGCTCCATGTGGTTAACAATTATATAATCTAGTTTTCTGCCGTCCAAAACCTTTTCTATGTTCTGTGAAAATTGTGTGAAAGCACTGCTGTCAACTGTGTCAAAAAGCACTGTTTTTTCGTCTTTAAGAATATATGAGTTATAAGAAACGCCACGGCTGATTGGTAGCATATTCTCAAAAAGCTCTGTTCTTCTGTCGTTCACACCAATGTAGTATAATTTTTCTGATAATTCTTTTACGCAATACATAATCTGACTCCTTTTAATTTTATTAGTTTTATTTTATTACGATTTTTTTTAAAAAATCAACCTCTAATCTCATCAAGTTGTGCTTTCATATTTCTTCTGAAAAGTGCGATATATTCACTTCTAAGCAGTTCTTGTTCTTTTTTTTCTTCTTCGTTTAGTCCAGTTGTTTTTGATTTTTTTGAAAGTTCGTTTATTCTGTCGAGTTTTTTCTGTTCCATTGCTTTGCCTTTCTGTATGTAAAACTTTGTTTGTAGGCATTTTGGCTTGAAAATGCCTACAAACCGTTATATCTTATTATACACCAAAAATTTGAAAAATTCAATTAAATAATAAATTATTTTGTAAACATATTTTCAAGGGCATTTACGCCTTTTTGGCTTTCTGCTTTAAAATTCTCTGCCATGTCCATGTCGTTGTCAAAATCGTTTGCTCCTAGCAAAATCATAAATACAAAATCACCATTTATATAGATTTCACTGGCTTCTATTTTGTCCACGTTCGCCTCGTATTCGTTGTTTTCTAAAAGACTAGCCTTGTAGTCCTCAAGGCACTTTTGAACCTCTTCTGCTTTGTCTGGCACAGCTTTTACAGCTATAAAGATGTCTGGGTTTTCGCTAAGTGTAGAACGCTCGGCGATAACTTCTTCATAGATATCTTTAGTGAGTCCAAATTCTGTTTCAAGCTCTGTTTCGTCTATCATCATGTCTGGGATATAGTCGTCTGCATAAGTTTCTTTGACAGTTTCAAAATATCCGTCAAGACTTCCATAGCTTTCGTCCATAATATCGTCAGAAATTTCTGGGCTCTCGCTTGGCTCTGGTGTTACAGTTGCTGTTGGGCTAGGCATTATGCTGGATTGGTCTTCGGTTTCACTCGTACAAGCGGTAAAACTGCCGGCTATAAACAGAGCTGAAATTAAAATAGCTAATTTTTTCATAAGTTTCCCTTTCTAATAACATAATCTAAATTCTAAAAAATCTTTTTTGTCTTGTATATTCCGTGTTTTTAGCGTTTATCATGACAAATTATATGCTATCACAAATATCTTTCCACCAAAATTTAAGTTTATTAAAAAAATAAGCATAATTTACTTGACACTTTAACAAAATAAAAGTACAATTATAACTATATAATATTTTTTAAAGTGTGGTGGTTTAGTTGGATAATAAAAATGACTTTGAAGACGAGTTTTTAAATTCTCAAACATACAAGACAATAAACAAAGCCTCAGAGGTTGCAGGCAGAACTATTTATGAAGTGTCAAAAGTTGCAGACGATGTTGTAAAAGAAGTAGACAGAGCGTTTGGACATAATCACAATCCTCATCGCCCTAATCACCCATACGCTTCGCCAGTTAAACCAAACAAGACAAATTCTTATCCGCCTCCGGTTAGACCAGATTATTCAAATTCGCAAAACTGGAACGCTCAAAGAGTAACAAAGCCTTATGAACCAAACGAGAAAAAAGAAAAAGCAAAGAAAAAAGCAAAGGAAAAATTTTTCTTGCGTGGCTTACAAATTTTTTGTGCAATAGCTTTACCAATTGGTATTTTAGAAATAGAACCTTTTAACGGAAATATTTTGGATTTTATTTTAGCAGGTGCAACAGTTTTTGGAACAATATATTTGTTTAATTTCATAAATTTTTTATATCACAAGTTCAAAGACAAAGAACCAGTGATAAAAGAAGAAAAAATTGAAGAAGAAAAAGTTTCTACTGGTGACAGCGAACTAGACAAGGTTATAAAAGAGGGAAACGAGTACATAAAACAACTGAAATTTGCCAACGATGCGATTTTGCACGAAGGTATTTCTGAATGTATTTTTAGAATGGAAAAGGCAACAAAGGATATTTTTGACTTTGTAAAAGACCACCCAACAAAAGTTAGTCAAATAAAAAAGTTTATGAATTATTATTTGCCAACAACGCTAAAATTACTCGTGAGTTATCAAAAACTCAACAATCAATCGGCAAAAGGCGAAAACATCACCTCTACAATGTTTAACATAGAGGGCATGATGCAGACAATTGCCAGTGCTTTTGAGCAACAGTTAGACGCACTTTTCTCGCAAGAGGCAATGGATATACAGGCTGATATATCTGTTTTTGACTCAATTTTATATCAAGAGGGCTTAAAAGAGGATACGTCTAATTTTAATAAATAAAAATCTACATAAAAAATTAACATAAAAATTTATAAGGAGAATATAAGTATGGAAGGCATAAAATTAACACTAGAAGAACCAATGCTAACACTTGGCGAAGAACCAACTTTAGAAGCACCAGTTGAACCAGAAAAAAAAGAGGAAGAAGTTAATTTGTCTAGCGAAGAGATGAAACAAGTTAGCGATTTTTCAGAAAAAATAGATTTAACAAACAGCGGTGTAGTTATGCAATATGGTGTTGCTGCACAAAAGAAAATCGCAAGTTTTTCGGACAACACTCTTGAGAGTGTCAAAACAAAGGACTTAGGCGAAGTTGGAAATCAAATCACAAGTCTAATTACAGAGCTTAAGGGTTTTGAGATAGAAGAAGAAGACAACGGATTTTTTGGATTTTTCAAAAAACAAGCTAACAAAGTTACTGCACTAAAAGTAAAATACGACAATGCCCAAGATAATATTTCAAAAATTGTCGAGTCCTTAGAAAACCACCAAATTCAGCTTATGAAAGACATAGTCTTGCTAGATAAATTATACGAAGTTAACCTTAGCTACCACAAAGAGCTCACAATGTATGTTTTGGCTGGCAAACAAAAACTAGAAAAAGAAAGAACCACAACTCTTGTAAGTTTAAAAGAAAAAGCTAAAAGAACTGGCACAACAGAAGATGCTCAGGCAGCTAACGATTTTGCACAACTTTGTGATAATTTTGAGAAAAAAATTCACGACCTTGAGCTAACAAAAATGGTTAGTATTCAAATGTCACCACAAATAAGACTTGTTCAAAACAATGACAAAATGATGGCAGAAAAAATTCAAAGCACAATCGTTAATACTATCCCACTTTGGAAAAGTCAAATGGTTCTTGCAATGGGATTGTCACACTCAAGCGAGGCTATAAAAGCTCAAAGAGAAGTCACAAATATGACCAACGAACTTTTAAGAAAAAATGCTGACACACTCAAAATGAGCACAATAGAAACAGCAAAAGAGAGCGAGAGGGGCATTGTTGACATGGAAACACTCAGACATACAAACCAATCGCTGATAAGCACACTTGATGAAGTTGTGAAAATTCAAGAAGACGGAAAACAAAAAAGACGCCTAGCGGAGCAAGAAATTCAAAAACTTGAAACAGAGCTTAAGACAAAATTGCTCGATATCAAAAACTAAAAAAGAGAGGGATACAAAAATGAAGATTGTAAAAAAATTATTATCACTGGCGGTGATTATGACATTTACGGTGTCTATGGCATTTTCTGCCGTTGCAACGACAACAACAGCGGTTAGTGTTCCGGGCAAGCCAGACGACAGTTATATTTTAGATTTAGCAGGAATTGTTTCGGACGAAACAGAAGCAGACGTTGACCAAAGAAATTCGCAACTTTCTGAAAATCAAGCAGAGGTGTATGTTGTTACAATTAACAGCACTGGCGACGATTCTATGGAAGATTTTGCAAAAATGATTTTCACAAATTGGGAAATCGGCGGAGAAACAGAAAACGGTGTGTTGTTTTTAATTAACGAAAATACAACAGGCGACACAGGTGCTACATACTATGCACTTGCAGGCATCGGCTTAAATTCTTATTTTGGCGAAGATGTTCTTAAAAACCTAATCAAGCAAGATGTTGAGCCAGATTTTGCATTAGCAGATTACGACTCTGCTGTGGATAGTTTTGTTAAAGCTTGTGTAGAAGAACTTACAGGTGCAGAAAGCGTTTTAAGTGACGATTATCAAGCTGATGACAGCACAGAAACAACAGAAAGTGAAAGCGACGGCGGAATTTTAGGAGCAATTTTCGGCTTTATAGTAAACCTATTTTTAATAGTTCTAATAATTGTTGTACTTGCAATTATCGTTCTTGTTCTCCTTAACCTACGTGCACAAAATATTCGCAAAAAAAGAAGAGATTCAAGAAGAGGAACAGGCAGAGCAAATAGCACAGAAAAGCCAACAAGAAACAGAGCAGCTTCTTCAAAAAATAAAAATGATGAAGAACCAGAGAAGCCAAAAGATAATAAAAGCAAAAAATAATTTTTAAAATTATCTGAAAGTCATGAGTTACAAACACAATGCCTGCCGAGCAATTCAAGGAGTTGTTCGGTGGGTATTAATATATTAAAGGAAAAAAAGGAGAATACATTGAATATTTTAGTTTTAAACGGAAGTCCAAAAGGAAAAAACAGCGTTACACTTCAAACAAGTCTTTTTTGGCAAAAAAAATTTCCAGAACACGAGTTTGAATTTTTGAATGCTGCCTCGAGAATTAAAGCCTTTGAAAAAGATTTTTCAACAGCAAAATTAGCTTTAGAAAAAGCAGAGCTTGTTATTTTTTCATACCCTGTCTACACTTTTTTAGCACCTTATCAACTCCATAGATTTATAGAGCTTATGAAAGAAAACGATGTTTCTTTAAAAGGAAAATTTGCAACACAAATAAGCACATCAAAACACTTTTTTGATATTACTGCACATAAATATATAGAAGAAAATTGTTACGATTTAGATGCAAAATATATCGTTGGTCTTTCAGCAGATATGGAAGATTTGCTAGAGTCAAAAGGCAGAGAACAAGCTGTTAATTTCTTTGAGAAATTGATTTTTGACATTGATAATGATATATATTTAACTATATCAAACAAAAAAGAAAAAACAAAAAAACCTGTCTATCAAACTTCTCTTAAAGAAGTAGAAAAAACAGGAAAAAAAGATGTTTTAATCGTCACAAATGTAGCTGACGAAGATATTAATTTAAAAAATATGATAGCCGATTTCAAGGCGAGTTCAAAAAATCCTGTCCGAGAAATTAACATCAGAAAATTCAAGTTTTCTGGTGGTTGCCTTGGTTGCATGAACTGTTCAACAACGGCAAAATGTATTTATAAAGATGGATTTGACGATTATTTGCGTAACGAAATTCAAAATTCAGACTCAATTGTCTATGCCTACACAATCGAAAATCATTACACTCACTCAAGCTTTAAATGCTACGATGACAGACAATTTTGCAATGGCCACCGCTCGGTGACTCACGGAATGTCTGTCGCCTATATCATCAGCGGTGACTATCAAAACGAGCCGAATGTGCAAACTTTGGTAAGGGGCAGAAGTGATGTTGGCGGAGTGTATCTTGCGGGTGTTGCAACGGACGAGTTTGACACTGCTAGCGAGATAAAAAAATTGGCTCTTTCTCTTGAGTATTGCCTTGAGAATGAAATGGATAAACCTGAAACATTTTATGGTGTTGGCGGAACAAAAATTTTCCGTGATTTAGTTTATCTAATGCAAGGCATGATGAAAGCCGACCATAAATATTATAAGAAAAATGGAATTTACGATTTCCCACAAAAGAAAAAAATGAAGATTATGCAGATGAAACTCATCGGCTCACTCATGTCAAACCAAGCTGTCAGAAAGAAAATGAAAGGCAGCATGAGCGACTTTATTTTAATGCCATACACAAAAATTATCGAAGAAGCAAACGAAAACAAATAAGAATTTGAAAAGCCTGCCGAATTTTTCAGCAGGCTTTTTAATATCAAAAATTAAAGATTATTCTGTTTCAATTAAATTTCTAGCCATCAAAACACCCATAAGCGATGCCATCATCAAGCCACGAGTCCAACCGCTAGAGTCGCCAAGGCAATGGAGATTTTGGATATTTGTGTTAAAATTTTTGTCCATTTTAATTTTATTGCTATAAAATTTTAGCTCTGGCGAATACAAAAGTGTTTCGTCCGAGGCAAAGCCAGGCACAACTTTGTCAACCGCATGGATGAAGTTGATTATGTTTGTCATCGCCCTATATGGCATGGCAGAGGTGATGTCGCCAGCGACTGCATCAGGCAAAGTTGGAACAATGTTTGAGCGAGAAAGTTCTTTTTGCCATGTTCTTTTTCCGTCTAGGATATCGCCAAAGCGTTGCACCAAAAGTTGTCCGTTTCCAAGCATATTTGTGAGTTCGCCAACTTTTTTTGCATATTCAATTGGTTGATTAAAAGGCTGTGTAAAATTGTGTGAACACAAAATCGCAAGGTTTGTGTTGTTAGATTTCATATCTTTATAAGAATGACCGTTAACAACAGCAAGGTTGTTGTCGTAGTTCTCTTGGCTGACAAATCCACCAGGATTTTGGCAAAAAGTACGCACTTTGTTTTTGAATGGTTTTGGATAGCCAATCAGTTTGGACTCATACAAAACGTCGTTGACTTTTTCCATAATTTCGTTTCTAACCTCAACCCTCACACCGATATCAACAGTGCCAGCTTGGTGCTCAACATGGTTATCAGAACATAATTTCTCAAGCCAATCTGCTCCACGTCTGCCAGTTGCAATGATAATTTTTTCTGCAAAAATTTCTTCTTCGCCATTTTTGCCAGATATTTTAACACCTTTGCAAATGCCATCTTCGATAATAACATCAGAACAAGAGGCCGAAAACATAACCTCAACACCGTTTTTAAGTAGATACTGCTCTATTGAAAAATAAATTTCTTGAGCCTTTTCTGTGCCGAGATGCCTAATTGGGCAATCCACAAGTTTTAGGCTTGCATTGATAGCTTTTCTGCGGATTTCTTTTATCTCTTCGCTAACATTCACACCCTCGATTTTTGTATCTGCACCAAACTCAAGATATATTTTATCTGTATAATTAATCATTTCTTGTGCAAATTTTGCACCAATCAAATCAGGCAAATCTCCGCCAACCTCATAGCTTAGCGAAAGTTTTCCGTCAGAAAAAGCACCCGCACCACTAAAGCCAGTTGTGATATGGCAGTTTGGTTTGCAGTTCACACATTTTTTTGTAATGCTTTTTGGGCAAACTCTTTCTTTGACACTTTTGCCCTTTTCAACAATTATAATTTCCTTGTTATAGCCTTTTTTGACAAGCTCAAGGGCTGTAAAAATTCCAGCTGGGCCAGCTCCGATAATAACGACATCTTTTTTCATAAACATTAACCTCTCTCTTTTTTTAAAAACGAAATTCTCTAATAAAATTTTTACGAAAAAGCAAAAAACTGCCTAAAGTAAGTACAAGAACTCCTTTGAGAAGACTCATAGTTAACTGTAAGCAGTTTGTAGAAACATCCATCCATTATATGAATATATATGCAGTCTGAACCTGTATATAGTATACCCCAAAAAAATCAAAAAGTCAATGAATTTAAAGAAATTATTCTTCAAGTGCCTCTTTGCATTTGACTAGCTCGTCTATTATGTTTATTTTTTGTGGACATACTGCTTCGCAATTTCCGCAGGCAATGCAGGCACTAGCAGGGGCACAATGTGGCATAGAAGATTGGAATGAATACATTCCTTTTGCTCCGCCGAGGTCGCCGTAGACCAAGTTTTTGTTCATTGCTGTGAAAATATTTGGAATAGTAACGCCCATTGGACATTCTTTGACACAATAACCACAGTTTGTGCAAGGGATTGAGTCTATTTTTGCAAGCATTTCTTGAACATTTTCAACAACTGCGTATTCTTCTGTTGAAAGTGGCTTCATGTCTTTCATAAATTTTACGTTTTCTTCTATTTGCTCAATGTTTGACATTCCGCTGAGAACTGCCACAACGCCATCGAGAGAACCAGCAAACCTAAGTGCCCACTCGGCAAAAGATGTTTTTTTGCTAAATGTTGTGAAAATTTCTGCAATGTTTTGAGGAGGGTTTGCCAAAAATCCACCACGGATTGGCTCCATGATGATAACAGGTTTGTCGTGTTTTCTTGCTGTTTCATAACAAAGACGTGACTGTGTGATTGAGTCGTTCCAGTCGATATAGTTTATTTGTAGTTGCACGAAATCTACCTCTGGGTGCTTTGTTAGGATTTCTTCAAGATGTGCTGCTCCGTCATGCATTGAAAAACCTAGTTTTTTGATTTTTCCAAGTGCTTTTTGCTCGTTTAAAAAGTCCCATATTCCAAAATCGTCAAATACTTTTGTTCTGTGTCCGCCCATGTTGTGTAGGAGGAAAAAGTCGAAATAATCCACGCCTGCTCGCTCTAGCGAAGTGAAGAACATTTGCTTTGCTTCTTCTTCTGAAGTAGCTTTCCATGCTGGCAATTTTGATGTAATTTGAAAGCTATCTCGTGGGTATCTGTCAACAAGTGCGGTTTTTAGTGCACCCTCTGATTTTTGGTTGTGGTAGCCAAAAGCTGTGTCAAAATAAGTAAATCCATTTTCCATGAAAATGTCTACCATTTTTTTAGTTTGCTCCATGTCTATTTGTCCGTCAAGTTGTGGTAATCGCATAAAACCAAAGCCAAGTTTTTGTATTTCTTTTCCGTTGTAAATCATAAGTTCCTCCAAAAAATTATTTTATCGCCCAGCGTAATTTCGCCGAGTGTGCTCGTGAGTTAACAAAGCATTCGTCCTTGCTTGGCAGTATAACATCTCTTGTTATGTCGCTGTATAAGCCATCTTTTAGCCCTTGCTTAAAGGCTTTTTTTACCAATCTATCCTCGCCAGAATGAAAAGTTAAAATCGCAACTCGCCCACCATCGTTAAGAACTTTTGGCAGTTTGTCAAGCAGGTCAAACAACACTTCATACTCGTTGTTAATGTCAATTCTCAGTGCCTGAAAACACCTTTGGCAAGATTTTTTTGCCACATCTTTTCTATCTTTGATAGGCACAAAAGAAAGTGCATTTGTGATAACTTCTGCAAGTTGTTTTGTTGTTTCTATCTTTTTGCCTGTGCGAATATGCTTTATGATAGCGTTAGAAATTTGCCGTGCATAAGGCTCGTCAGCGTTTTCGGCAAACATTCCCTCTAGCTCAATTTGAGAAACATCTTTGAGTCTTTGGGCGGCGGTTATTCCTTTTTCTGGATTTAATCTTAGGTCTAAAGGGCCATCGTGTTTAAAAGAAAAACCTCTCTCGTGATTATCAATTTGCATAGATGAAACACCCAAGTCCGCAAGTACAAAGTCAAACTTTATGCCCTCGTTGGCAAAGCGGTCAATCTCCGCAAAATTCATCAATCTTATGCTTAAGACATCTTCGCCAAAGCCTAAATCGGCAAGCCTTTTCTTTGTTTTTTGCGACTCAATTGGGTCTATGTCAGTTGCATAAATATGCCCTTTTGAGCCAATTTTTTGTAGCATTTCTCTTGTGTGACCACCGTATCCAAGGGTGCAATCAAGCCCAATTTCGCCCTCTTTTATATCAAGAACCTCAAGAATTTCGTTAACACAAATTGATATGTGCATACCAACAGGGGTTCTGCCATTTTCAATGATTTTTTTCACATCGTCTTTGTATTTTTCAGGATTTAATTCCTTGTATTTCTCGCTGTTTTTTCTCGGATGTGTTCCGCCATAGCGAATACGCCTTTTGTGCACTTTTTGTTCTTCCATTGTTCTCCTTAATTAAAAAAATCTCTTATTTTTTGCATTGCCAAAACATACTCTTCTGGCTCGTTGTCTAAATGACTTGGAGTGCATTCAATTGAGAATGTATCGTTGTAGCCGATGTTTTTTATCGCCTCAAAATCGCCTTTTACCTCTTCAAAACGCATTGCATCAGGAAAATTTCTTTTCACTTTATAGGCATAATGAACATGGGCGATTTGCTCTTTGTATTTTTCTACTAGTGCAACATCTTCGTTTCCGACATTAAAATGATAAAAATCAATGACGCATTTTTTGTATTTATCATTATATTTTTTCATGATTTGTGCTGTTTCTTCAAATAAATTGAGAAGATTACATTCCGTGTTGTTTAAGTGCTCAAGCAAAATTGTAATTTCGTTTTTTGCACAAACCTCTGCTGCGTAGTCTATGCAAAAGAGCATTTGTTCCATTGCTTTTTCTTTTGAAAAACTTGGGTCAACATTTCGTGCTGCACCACTGCCCAACACAACTTTTTGTGCACCGACAGCTAGTATTCTTTTCACAGTTTTGTCAATGTAATTTTTGAATTTCTCTTTGTCAAAAGCATTGCCAGTTAGCCTGATGTCGCCAGCTATAAAGTTGCAACATACTGTAAAATTTATGTTTTTTTCTTTTTGAAATTTTAAAAATTCCGCAAATTCTTCCTCACTAAATTTCATCACATTGTTTATTGCTAGTTCGTAGTAATCAAAACCGCATTTTTCTAAAAAGTCAAAATGAGGAATAAAAAATCCGTTTTCATCTTTTTTTACCCCAGTACAAATTCCGTATTTCATACAAAACCTCCCAAATTTTATATAAGTATTAATAAATTAATTTTATCACAAAACAAAAGATAATTCAAGAGCAAAATTTATATAAAACGGACGGTTAATCAAAACCGCCCGTCAAAAAATTTTAATTATTTATTTTTCTTTTTTCTAGCTTCAAAGCCTAATTTTTGAGAGTCATCTCTGTCAAAACGTCTGATGTAAGTAAAGCCGTTTTTCCAGTGGTGGCAAAGTCCCCATTTAACACCATCAAGTGCATCAGTAAAGCTCTCTTCGCCCATAAATGGACCCATAGCTTTTGGTGGTTCTGCTGGAATAACTGATTTAATCTCAAAGTTTACGCCGTCTTCTGCAAATTGAACTGTGTTTTTCTCTGGACCGTCAAGGTTTAGATATGCAGCCATACCGCCTTTGTATTTCCACAAACAAGTTTCGTGACCGCTGTTAGAAACAGGGTTGTATTCACTTTTTACATAAGGACCCATTGCGTTCTCAGCGATTGCAACGCCCCATTTTGTTTCACGTCCGCCCATTGCAAGCTCTTCGCCCATTGCCTCGCCTTTGTAGTAAAGATAGAATTTATTATCAAATTCAAAAAGAATAGGGTCGTGAACATTTAGGCTGTCAAAGCCACCTTTTTTGTCAATATCTCTATATGATTGAGGGTTTTCGTCCCAAATACCGTCCATAGATGGAGCAACAACAGGAGTAGGACTTTTTGTAAAAGGACCCTCTGGCTTGTCTGATTCTGCGATTGCGATAAACTCGTGATGAGGTAGTTTGTATGGACCTGCACAAACTTGATAAACTAAATAGTATTTTCCGTTAGCTGGCAAAATTTCTGGAGTGAATACGCTTCTGTCGTCGTAAGCACCTTTCTCGCCGATTGGAACAACTAGTGCTTTTTCTTCCCAATTATATGTGTCTTTTGATGTTGCATACCAAATTTCTGCTTTGTCCCATGGCACACATTTGCCTTCTAGCCCAGCTTTATCTCTTTGAGAAATACCTTCTGAACGTGTGTAGTAAACATAGTATGTATCACCGATTTTTATAACACGGCTTGGGTCACGTCTGTCAACACCGTCGTCACAACCAAGACCCTCAACTTCTGATTGCTCAAAATTGCAAAACCATTCTGGCCCTGCGAGATATCCTCTATCAATAGCTCTTTTTGTAGCACTGCTCATTTTCATAATAAAAGCCTCCAAAATTTTTTTATTTTTAAAACTACTAGATAAATTATAAGCTTAAATAGAAAAAAAGTCAAATAAAAGATTATCATAATTTTTTGTGAAATATCACAAAGAATATATTTGAATAACAATGATTGACCTTTTAAAAAAAATGTGTTAAAATATAGATAATTACATGGAATTTAGGAGAAAAAAGATGTATAAAAAATTTTTCAAGAGATTTTTTGATATAATAATGGCTTTTATAGCGTTGATAGTTTTTGCTATTCCTATGATAATTTTTTCAATAATTATCAAGTGCACATCAAAAGGAACTGTGTTTTTTAGGCAAACAAGGGTCGGAAAATGCAAAAAACCTTTTGAGATTATAAAATTTCGTTCAATGTCTAGCGACACGCCAAAAGATGTTCCGACGCATCTTTTGAGCTCGGCAAAATCTTTTATAACACCTGTTGGTGCTTTTATGAGAAAATATTCGATTGACGAGTTGCCACAAATTTTTAATGTTTTGGGTGGCTCAATGTCAATAGTTGGCCCTCGTCCTGCTCTATATAATCAGTATGATCTTATCGAAGAAAGGGACAAATATTTGGCGAATGATGTCAAGCCAGGAATTACTGGTTTGGCTCAAATAAGTGGCAGAGATGAACTTCCGATTGATGTAAAATCTAAATTTGACGGTGAATATGTCAAAAAAATAAGTTTTTATTTTGATATAAAATGTATTTTTAGAACGGTTTTTAAAGTTGTAAAAAAAGAGGGAGTTAAAGAGGGCAGAAACGAGGGGTTTTTATGAAAAAAGTTCTTGTGGTCGGCGAAAATTCTTATATAGGAAAATCTTTTGCACAGTTTTGTTGCAAAAAATTTGATTGCAGTTTTATCAGCTTGCGTGGCGATGATTGGAAAAAAGCGGAGCTGAAAAGTTTTGATGCTGTGCTTTTTGCCACTGGTCTTGCTCATATAAAAGAGAGCAAAGAAAACGAAAATTTGTATTTTGAAGTTAATAGAGATTTAAGTTTCGCCTTTGTAAAAATGGCTAAAACACAGGGAATAAGCCAGTTTGTTTTTCTTAGTTCTATGAGTGTCTATGGCAAAATAGAGGGAGAAATCCACAAAGAAACAGAGCTTATGCCAAACACATATTACGGAAAATCAAAGCTTGAGGCAGAGAAGTTGATACTGTCTTTGCAAGATAAAAATTTTGGAGTTTGCATAGTTCGCCCTCCAATGGTTTATGGCAAAAATTGCAAAGGGAATTTTCAATCGCTTATAAAAATTGCGAAAAAACTTCCGTTTTTTCCAAAAATAAAAAATCAAAGAAGTATGATTTATATAGATAATCTGTCGTGCTTTTTAGAAAAAATGATTGAAAACAGCGAGAGTGGAATTTTTTGTCCGCAAAACAAGGACTATGTTAACACGGCAAAAATGATAGATTTAATTGCAGTTAACAATGGCAAAAAAATCTGTTTGCTGTCGGTTCTCAATCCATTTATAAAATTTGGCTCGTTATTTTTTAAGCAAATCAAAAAAGCTTTTGGCAATTTGACGTATAGCAAAGACTTGAGCGAGTATAAAGAAAATTATAATATCTGCGAATTTGAGAAAAGTATAGATAAATCATGAATTAATATAAAATAATTGGATAATTTATTGACTTTTTCATATAATAGTGATAATATTGAATTATACTAAAATAAAAGGTGGTAATATTATGGGTTTGTTCGGAAAATTAACAATGCTTGCTATCGCAGTTGGTGCAGGTTATGCGACTGTTAAAGTAGCAAAAAAATATGACGACAACAAAAAAAGAGAAATTCTCGATGGAGATATCGACGAATTTTCAAGTCCAAAAACTGTTGACAACGTAAAGAAAGCTGTTGTTGAAGTTTATGACGAAACTTCTGAAAAAGTTAAAACTTCTGTCAAAAATGTAGCCGATAATATTGGCATTGACACAGAAGAGATTGGCTCTGCTTTTTCAAAAGCTGGCGACGCTGCTTTTGAAGTTGGAAAAGCTGTTGCAAATGCAAGCGTAAAGGTTGCAGAAAAAGTGATGAAAGAAGCACCAGCAATGATAGAAACTGCAAAAGTTGTTGTTGGAACAACAGCGGAGCAAGTTAAGGATTTAGCAAACAAAGTTGGCGAAAAAATGCATACAGAAGCAGAAGATTTTGTTGAAGTCGAAGAAGCAGAAGAAATAGATGACGACGTAGTAGATGTAGACACAGTTGAAGAAGACGAAGAAATCGAATAAAAAATTTTTTAAAAGGACGAGCACGCTCGTCCTTTTTTTGTGCCTTTTTTGTAATTAAAATAAAATAATTTGCATAAGTATTATAAAAAAGGAAAGGAAATTTGATGTGAAAAACCAAAAAATATTTTATGCATTCCTTTGGATTTTTCTTATTGCAGTTGTTATTTTTGTCGGAATTAACAAAGAAGAAGAGGAGATACTCACACAAAGCGAAACATCAGAACAAGTTCAAGCAGAGATATCTACACAAGCTCAAGAATTATCGGAGGAAATTGAAGAAAGTGAAATGCAAGGAGTATGGATTTCTTATATTTCCCTTGACAATAGCAGTGGAGATGAAGCGTCTTTTAAGGAGAATTTTTTGTCCTATGTACAAACAGCCAAAGAAAATGGCTTGACAGATTTGTTTGTGCACATAAGAGCGTTTTCAGATGCACTATACCCCTCGGATTACTACCCATGGTCGCATTTGTTAACTGGCACACAAGGGCAAGACCCAAACTTTGACCCACTAGAGTTTATGATAGAGGCAACGCACGAGGCTGGACTGAAGTTCCATGCATGGATAAATCCAATGAGAGTTAGCCTTTCGTCTATACCTAGCGAACTGTCAGAAGATAACCCATACAGCATTTATAGCGGAGAAAATCCATATTATTTTTTTGAAAAAGACGGAGCAATTTATATAAACCCAGCCTATTCAGAAATGCGTTCGCTTATAGCAAATGGCGTTGCAGAAATTGTCGAAAATTATGATGTGGACGGTATTCATTTTGACGATTATTTTTATCCAAGCGACATGGGCGACTTAGACAGCAGTTCTTATGATATGTATTGTCAAACTAGTATAAGTCCAATTTCTATAGAAGAATGGCGAGAAGCAAACATAAACACAATGATTGCACAGGTGTATCGCACAATAAAAAACATAGACGAGAGTGTTGTTTTTGGAATTTCGCCACAGGGCAACAACAGCAACAACATAAGTCTTGGGGCAAATGTTGAAACATGGTGTAGCACTTATGGTTATATAGATTATATTTGCCCACAGATTTATTTTAGTTACGAAAATCCAACACTGGGATTTAGCGAATGTTTGGACTTTTGGACGAACTTATATCGCTTGGATTGTATTGATTTATATATAGGATTAGGGCTATATAAGCTTGGCACAGATGCAGACTCTGGCACTTGGCTTGAGGACGACGATATTATAGAAAAGCAAAAAATTGATAGTTTAGAAGAGGCTGACGGCTATATTCTCTATGAAATTTCTAATATTAATAATAACTAATTTTAGTAAAACTAACAAAAAAAGTCCTTTCGCATAGAATGTTTATGTAAGAACTAAAAAACTAAAAGTGTGGCAATTGGCTTGTCTTTATTTAGTTAATTAGAACTTAGATATAAATATTTATACGAAAGGATTTGATTTTTTTGGAGCAATTTAAAATACTTTTAAAAAGAATGAAACACCCAGCAGTGTTGATTAGTTTGGTATCAGAGTTTGTCGCCTTGCTTGTTGTGTTTAACATTGATGTAGACAGGGCTGCGGTGATGACATCTGTTACAACAATTTGCTCTGTTTTGGTAGCAATGGGAATTTTGTCGAACCCAGACACAGAGAAAAAAGGTTTTTCTGATGACATAAAATTTTGCAAAAACTGTCAAAAGGACAGTGTTCACATCAAAGTTGGCGACGAGTGGAGATGCAAAGACTGCGGAGCTCTTTTAGAAAATGAGCCAGTCGAAGATTTGAAAACCGAGCCAGCAGAAAATTTAGAAAAAGAGGAAGAAAAAATCTCGCAAGTAGAGTAATTTTATTTCTGTACTAAAATCTTATAGATTTCACCTTTTTTAAAGGCTGTTTTGCTTGCGATTTCTTTGGCGGAGTCGCTTGCAGAACTTCCGTTTTCCATAAGTTCTCTTGCCATTTCCACGGCATCCTCAAGGCTTAATTCTTCTGGTTCGTCTTCTTCTTTGCCGTCTATTACAAGAACAAACTCGCCTTTTGGTGCTGTTTGAGTGAAATGATTTAGGGCAGATTTTAAATCTGTCAATAGAACTTCTTCGTGTAATTTTGTAATTTCACGAACGACAGAAATTCTTCTTTCGCCAAGATTTTCGTATAAATCAGCCAAGGTGTTTAGCAGTTTGTGCGGTGCTTCATAAAAAACCATGGTTCTTTTTTCGTTTAAAATCTCAAGAAGATGTTCTTTTCTTTTTCTTTTATTCGTGCTCAAAAATCCCTCGAAAGTAAATCTGACAGTTGGCAATCCACTTGTAGCAAGAGCACTGATTACGGCACTTGGCCCTGGCACAACATAGACAGGAATATTTTTTTCTCGGCACTGAGCAACGAGCAATTCACCTGGGTCAGAGATGGCAGGCATGCCCGCATCGCTGACAAGTGCACAAGACTCGCCATCTAAAATTCTTTGGCAGATATAGTCGCCTTTTTGAATTTTGTTGTGCTCAAAATAACTTATAAGAGGTTTTTTTACACCGATATGATTTAGTAATTTAACAGAAACTCTTGTGTCTTCGGCTGCGATAAAATCGACATTTGCAAGTGTGTCCTGTGCCCTTTGGGAGAAGTCGCCCAAATTTCCGATAGGTGTGCCAACAACATAGAGCACGCCTTTTTTTATTTCATTTTTCAAAATTTCACCTTAATTAATTGTCTTGTAATTTCCATATATTTCTAGCATTTCTTTAGAAAATTCGCCATTTTCTTCAACAAAAAGTGTTGGCAAAATTTCTAGTCCGCTGTTTCCGCCACGGCGACACTCAAGCAAAAACAAAAAAGCTTTTTTGTCTTTTCGCTGTTGAACAAGCCGAAGTCTTTTTGGTTCGAGTCCGTTTTTTCTGAAAATATCCATGCAATCTGTTAGCCTTTCTGGTCGCTGACAGATACAAAATTTTCCGCCAAATTTAAGAGAAAAAGAAACAGCTTTTGCTAAATCCTCTAGCGATAATTCGTCCTCGTGCCTTGCAATTCTCATATTTTCTACTGGGTTTTTTAGCCCTGCACCACTCGCTTTATACGGTGGGTTGCAAGCGACAAGGTCGAGCGAACCAGCGGTAAAAACCGCTTTGTAATTATTTATATTATCATTTATTAAATTAAAATTGTCAAAATTATTTCTCTCAAGACTCTGCTTTGCTTGACTATATGCCTTTTCTTGTAATTCAATAGCAAAAATTTGCCTTGGATTTTGTCTGATTTTCCACAAAAAAGCAATAGTTCCACAGCCTGTGCCAAAGTCGGCACAAAGATAATTTTTTTTGGGTGCAGAAAAATTTGCCAACAATATTGTGTCGGTATTAAAGCAATGTTCTTTTGAAACAAGTATGTAATTATCAGCCGAAATCGGCTCCCATTTTTCCATTAAAATATCTCCATAAATAATTCAAGGCCACACCATTTGCAGGCGTAGCCTTAAATTTTTTTTGTTGAATTAGCCTTCGTTAGCAGCGTCAACTGGGCAAGCTCCAGCACAAGCACCACAATCGATACAAGTGTCAGCATCGATTACGTATTTGCTATCGCCTTCAGAAATAGCCTCAACTGGACATTCAGCAGCACAAGCACCACAGCTAATGCAATTGTCGTTAATTACGTATGCCATTAGAAAACACCTCACTTTTTTTAAATTTATTTATAATTATTAAAAATAATTATTGATATATTTATATAATAACACAATTTTCAAAAAAAACAAGTAATTTTTTGAAAAAATATTTTTAAATTTTTTTATTTTTCTTCAAGTTTTTTTAGTTCTTGAATTTCTTTTCGACTAAGTTTGATTTGTCCGTCTTTTAATAGTTTTACATCTGCTACTTTGCAAATTTTTGGTGCTGCTTCTGGTGCTTTGTCAAGCTTTATCGTTAGTTTTCCGGTTAAGAGATTTTGGTCAATAACTGTACCTTTTCCCTCGTCCGTCATAACGTGTCCACCAATTTTTGGAGTTTTTTTCAAAAGGTCTGTGTACGCCTCTTGCTCGTATTTTAAACAGCACATAAGTCTGCCACAAGTGCCAGATATTTTTACAGGGTTTAGGGACAAGCCTTGTTCTTTTGCCATTTTAATAGAAACAGGTTGAAAACCAGACAAAAACTCTTTGCAACAAAAAGGTCTGCCACAAATACCCAAGCCACCGATAAGCTTTGCTTCGTCACGTACACCGATTTGTCTTAGTTCTATTCTTGTTCTAAATTGTGATGCAAGGTCTTTAACTAAATCACGAAAATCGACTCTGCCGTCTGATGTGAAATAGAACAAAATCTTGCTACAATCAAAGGTATACTCTGCGTCTATGAGCTTCATATCAAGATTATGAGCCGAAATTTTTGTTTCGCAAATTGAAAAAGCTTTTTTCTCTTTTTCTTTGTTATCCTCAACACGTTTTAGGTCTGCGTTTGTTGCAATTCTCACAACTTTTTTTAGCGGTTGCACAATTGTGCTGTCGTTCACCTGAGAATTTTCTAGGCAAACATCGCCACACTCAAGTCCTCTTGCCGTTTCGACAATAACTTTTTGTCCTTTGCTTATTGCTAAATTTTCTGGTGAGAAATAGTACATTTTTCCAGTACTCTCAAATCTCACACCAACTACTTCTGCCATTTTATTTCCATATCAGAGAAAAAAATCTCTGATTACCTTTCTTTTTTGGGATATAGCA
Organism: Clostridia bacterium; assembly: GCA_044426425.1. Classification (GTDB taxonomy): domain Bacteria; phylum Bacillota; class Clostridia; order Oscillospirales; family Acutalibacteraceae; genus SIG603. The sequence continues at coordinate 19,900 of JAWXUN010000006.1, forward strand.
ATTTGTTTGTTTTTCCCATTTGCTATGTTTATTTATTAAAAATTCTTCTCTGTAAAGAGCAGAAAACTGTTACAATTAAATTCATATTAACATTTCTTTTTGTATATTCAAGAAAATCAGTGCACAAATCAGGCAATTGTATAAGCTGTGCTTTGCGATAAGTTCTGGAGAGTCGCTCGGATTGCAAAGGGCTAACACCAAGGCTAGACTTCACCCCATGGCTCATGATAACAGCATCTCTATATATGTTCCTCATGTTTTCAAGATACAAACTAAAAGTTTCTCGGTTTTTTGCAAGGGGAGTGGATATCGCCAAAACTTCGTTTTCGTCATTTCCATCAATAATCTCGGAGGTTCTTATTGCAACACGGACAGGTTCAGAATTTCCCTGTGCCATTGCACCAAGATTTCCGCCGTATAGCGTGGCAAGCTCAAAACTTTCGTTATAATCGACAGAATTTTTTAGAGAGAAAAACTCCGCACTTTCTTCTATGCTTGGGGCAGAAAGGGAGAAAGAAGTTGCACGAGAGCGAATGGTTGGCAAAAGACTTTCGGCAGAGTTTATTGCAATGATAAAAATAGCCTTACCAGGTGGTTCTTCCATTATTTTTAAGAGTTTGTTTTGCGACGCTTGGGACAAAGTGTTTTTTATGAAAAGTAAAAAAATGTTATATTCTGCCTCGTCTGGCTTTTTTTGAGCATCAGAAATTATTGACCTTATGGAGTCAACCGAAATATTTCCGCTAACGCCAGAGCCCTCTTCTATCCTTATATCTGGATGAGAGCCAGCCTTTGCACGAATACAGGCAGGACAAACACCACAGGCTTTATTTTCACTTTGGCAAACGGCGATATTTGCAATTATTTTTGCAAATGTTTTTTTGCCGACTCCTTTATCACCTTGTAAAATTATAGCTTGTGGAACTCTGTTTTGCAAAAAAGCCGCCGTCAAGGCGGCCTTTACAGCACTATTACCGATGAAATTATCAAAAGATACGTTCATTAAACCTTCTCAAAACGGTCTACATTTAGAATGAAGATTGTTGAACCACCAACTGTAACTTCTACTGGGAATGAAGAGTACATTCCGATATCCATAGAAGAAGTAGAAGGCATGATTTGTGTACGTCTACTAGAATGTTTAGAGATGATAGAAATAACATCATCTACTTTATCGTCACTTACACCAGAGATAAAAGTTGTGTTTCCGGACATCAAAAAACCGCCAGTTGTTGCGAGTTTTGTAACTTGATAGCCACCTTTTGTTAAAGAAGAAGATACCTCAGAGCTGTCATCGTTACTTACGATTGCTAATACCAATTTCATAAAAAGTCCCCCTTGACACTAATTTATAATTAGATAATCTAATAAAAATATTCTAACACAAATTTGGTCTTAGGTCAAGGATAATAAGCTAAATTTACAGAATTTCCATAAATTAAAACTGATTATTGATTATTTTTACAAAGATAAAAAATATTTGTTATAATATTCTTGCTTTTTTTATAAATTTCCTTTATAATATAAGATATACGATTACAAATTCACTATTATTTGGAGGAATAAATTATGCTAGTATCAACTAAAGAAATGCTCACAAAAGCTTATGAGGGCAAATACGCAGTAGGTCAATTTAACATCAACAACCTAGAGTGGACAAAAGCTGTTCTTTTAACAGCACAAGAGAACAACTCTCCTGTTATCCTTGGTGTATCTGAAGGTGCTGGAAAATATATGTGCGGTTACAAAACAATCGTAGGTATGGTTAACGGTATGCTTGAAGAACTAAACATCACAGTTCCAGTTGCTCTTCATCTTGACCACGGTTCATTCGATGGTGCAAAAGCTTGTATCAACGCTGGTTTCTCTTCTGTTATGTTCGATGGTTCACACTATCCACTAGAAGAAAACATTGCAAAAACAACAGCTCTAGTAAACGCTTGTGACGTTCTTGGAATTTCTATTGAGGCAGAAGTTGGCTCAATCGGTGGAGAAGAAGACGGCGTTGTAGGTGCTGGCGAATGTGCTGACCCAGACGAGTGCAAAATGGTTGCTGACCTTGGCATCACAATGCTTGCTGCTGGTATCGGTAATATTCATGGTGTATATCCAGAAAACTGGGCTGGTCTTTCTTTTGAAACACTTGAGGCTATCAGCGGAAAAGTTGGTTCAATGCCACTAGTTCTACACGGCGGAACAGGTATTCCAGACGACATGATTGCAAAAGCTATTTCTTTAGGCGTTGCAAAAATCAATGTTAACACAGAATGTCAACTAGTTTTCGCAGCAGCTACAAGAACTTATGTTGAAGCTGGTAAAGACCAAAAAGGCAAAGGCTTTGACCCAAGAAAACTTTTAGCAGACGGAACAGAAGCTATCAAAGTTTTGGTTAAAGAAAAAATGGAGCTTTTCGGTTCAGTAGGAAAAGCATAATTCTTTAAAATAAACAATATTTTTAGAGCGAACCAATTTTGGTTCGCTCTTTTTTTGAGTTGTAATATAGCAATATAATGTTATTTTCTTGCATTTGGCAGGTTAAGGAACAGGTGTTATATTAATTTTGATTTAGGGTACGGACGTTTTTCGTCGGTTAAATTCAATAAATAGTCAACACTTGTTTTGTGAAAGATTGCTAATTTTACGAGTGATACAATTGGTATGTTGAGCTTGCCAAGTTCATAGTCCGAGTATGTTGTTTGGGCAATGTTCAAAACACTTGCCATTTCTTTTTGAGATAAATCTCTGTCAATTCTTAAATTTTTTATTCTGTTATACAAAAAACCACCCCTTGTCTTAATATCAATATTAAAGCACATAGATAAACTGTGTGCCACGTTATAACGGAATATCCGTTATAATAAGTGATTATGAGAAATAATTTTACCTCAAAAAGGCTTGCATTTTTATACATTTTGTAGTACAATTGTAGATATATAGAAGTAAAATTTAAGTTAAAATAAATGTAAAATTAAAAGAGGGAAATAAAATGAAAAAGGATTTATTCGTAAATTTAGAGCAAATTGAAAAAATTACTGAAAAGTTTCCAACTCCTTATCATCTATATGACGAAAAAGGAATTAGAGAAAATGCAGAAAATTTATACAAAGCTTTTTCTTGGAACAAGGGTTTTAAAGAATATTTCGCTGTAAAAGCAACTCCTACTCCAGCAATTCTAAAGTTATTGCAAAGTGTTGGTTGCGGTGTGGACTGTTCTTCTTATACAGAACTTATGATGAGCGATGCTTGTGGTTTTGGTGGTCACGATATTATGTTTTCGTCTAATGTTACACCAGCAGAAGATTTTAAGCTTGCCTCAAAACTTGGTGCAATTGTTAACTTTGACGACATAACTCACATTGATTTTTATGAAAAAGTTGTAGGCTCTTTCGCTGAAACAATGAGTTGTAGATTTAATCCAGGCGGAACTTTTAATATCTCTAACAGCATTATGGACACTCCTGGTGACGCAAAATATGGTCTTACAGAAGAGCAAATGGTTGAGGCTTTTAAGATTTTGAAAGAAAAAGGTGTTAAGCACTTTGGTATTCATGCATTTTTGGCTTCAAACACTGTTTCAAATGAATATTATCCAGCACTTGCAAAGGTTCTTTTTGAGCTTGCAGTTAGACTAAAAAAAGAAACTGGCGTACATATTTCTTTCATCAATCTTTCTGGTGGTGTTGGAATTCCTTATAAACCAGAGCAAGAGAAAAATGATATTTTTGTAATCGGCGATAGCGTTAGAAAAGTATACGAAGAGATTTTGACAGCTAACGAAATGGACGATGTTTCGATATATACAGAGCTTGGCAGATATATGCTTGCTCCGTACGGTTGTCTTGTAACCAAGGCAATTCACGAGAAAAATACTCACAAAAATTACATTGGTCTTGATGCTTGTGCTGCTAACCTTATGCGTCCTGCTATGTATGGTTCTTATCACCACATAACAGTTTTGGGCAAAGAAAATGCAGAACTCACAAATGTTTATGATGTTACTGGTGGACTTTGCGAAAATAACGATAAATTTGCAATTGACAGAGCTTTGCCAAAAATTGATATTGGCGATTATCTTGTTTTGCACGACACTGGTGCACACGGTTTTTCAATGGGATATAATTATAACGGAAAGCTTCGTTCGGCAGAAATTATGCTAAAAGAAGATGGAAGTGCAGAACTTATCCGCCGTGCTGAAACACCAGCGGACTATTTTTCAACTTTCGATTTCACAGGATTATTTGACTAAATTTATCAGAGGAAAAAAACTATGAACAGACCATTCGCCTTTTTAGGATTTTCATTTCTTTTAGGGCTAATGGTCGCATTTTTTATATCGCAAGGCTTTGCAATTCTTATATCTCTTCTTTTGCTTTGCGTTTTTATCGTGCTTTTGATTTTGAAAAAAAGAATAGCAGAGTTCAATATTGTGTTGATTGGCTTTTCACTCTCTAGCTTTGTTTTGTTTGGGTATAATTACCTTTTTGTCGATTTTTATGAGAGTTACGAATATCAAACGGTAACGCTCAAGGCGATTTTGGGCGACGTCATTTCTGAAAGCGATTTTTCTATAACTTATTCGGCAGAGGTTTTTGAGATAAATGGTGAAGAAGTTTCCGCTTTTAAAATAAAGCTGAACAGTGCATTTCAGTTTGTGTATGATGTAGGTGACAGCTTTGAGGGCACGGTTAGTTTTAGTGAAAGTGATGACAGCACAATGTTTTCACTGAAAAAATCTATGATTTCAGATGGATATTTTTTGTATGGAAAAGTGGATTTAACCGATAATTATTCACTTACAACGAATAATTATACAGATATAATATATTCTTTTCGGCGGTGTATAATAAACAAAGCAAACGAAATTTTTTCGGACGACATTGCAGATTTGATGATTGCAATGCTCGTTGGCGACAACTCAAAAATTAGCGATGATGGTTATAAGGATTTTTTATATGCAGGTGTCAGTCATATAATCGTTGTTTCTGGAATGCATTTGTCTGTGGTTTTTCTTTTTTTATCCGTCTTTTTGCGGAAAATGCGTCTGCCGTTTTTGGTGGTTTATTTTCTGCTAATTCCAACAATTATTTTTTATATGCTTGTTTGCGGACTTGGCAAGAGTGTTCTGCGTAGCGGAATTATGTTTATTGGCGTGTTAATCGGAAAATCGCTTGGCGAGCGGTGCGACTCGCTCAATTTTCTGGGGCTGTCCGTCTTGCTGATTTGTCTGTTTTCGCCATATTCTGCGGTGGACTTAGGCTTTTTGATGTCCGTTTCGGCAACTGGTGGCATAATATTTTTGTCACCAAAAATTTCTCAAAAAATTCTTAAGAATATGTCGAAAACTTTTTATAAGGCGAAAAAATTTGTCGTGGATATTCTTGCCGTTTCTGTTTCTGCATATCTTTTTGTATTTCCAATTTTGTTGCTGTTTAACAGCTATATCAATCCAGTTTCTATTGTTTCTGCCTGTGTTCTCACTGTTCCGACAAGCATTTTTCTTGTTTTAGGAATTTTGTGTTGTTCACTTGCATTTGTGCCATTTTTGGGCAATTTGTGCGTTATGCTTGCGGTTTTTGTTAAAATAATCGGAAAATTTATTATAGATTTTTGTTCTGTAATGGCGATTTTTGGCAGAAATAGCATAAGTTTATACGAGGAAAATGCAGAGATTTTGTGTATAGTATTTCTCTGTACTGTTGCAGTTCTTTCGTTTTATAAAATCAGCAAAAAAGTTAAAATTATGTCTATAATCTTAGCTTTTCTTGTGACAATTTCTCTTTATGTCAATTTGTTTTTTCAGAGTGAAAAGTTGCGGATTGTTACGGCAGATGCTGGATATGGGCTGTTTGTTATGATGATGAAAGAGGGCAAAACATGGATTTTGAGCAGTGACGGTTATTCTAGTTATGCAATAAGTTCGCTCTTTGCAGAATATGCAGTGCAAGAGATTGAATATATGGATATGGACAGCGAGTCGCCAAGTTCTGTGGCGAGGTATATTTTGGATAATTATCAGGTTGCTGAAATAAGTAGCGACAGTGAGTGTGAACTTTGCGAAAATCTGACGATTTATCCGATTATAGAAAATGAAATAATCAAAATTTGTTACGAAGATACTGTGATTGTGCTCGATAAAATAGCTTCTGGACAGCTTGATTTTTGCTGTGACTTTTTGATTGACTGCACACATAATTCAGAAATTCTTGCTGACTTAACTCTTAGTTGCACAGATACTTTAGGCGAATACGAATACGAACATACATATATCGTTCAAGAAGAAAATCCAATTACTTTTACGATAGAAGAAAACGAAATTCAAGTGAGGGGTTCATACTGAAATGCCAAAGATAGACTACAAAACATTGCGAAAAAAAATTGACCAAAAAGACATTTCTACGGTATATTTTTTCTATGGAGAGGAAAAATATTTGTTAAAAAATTGTCTTAACAAACTTATCAAAACAGTTAAACCAGAGAGTTTTCAACAACTTAATTTCAACGAATTTACAAATGAAAATACCGTGGACGAAATCGCAGATGCTGTAATTTCTTTGCCTTTTATGGCGGAATACAAATGCGTTTTAGTCAATGATTTTAATATAGAAAGTAAAAATGCAACAGAAAATTCAAAAATTTTAGAAATGCTAGAGGACGTGCCAGAGTCCACTGTGTTGATTTTTTCGTTGCCAACTTTGAATATAGATTTAAAAAAATCTGCAAAATGGAGAAATTTTCTCAAAATTGTCGATAAAAAAAATATTTCTGTTGTGTTTGAAGCACAAATGAACAGCGATTTAAGCAAATTTGTTACAAAAATATGCGAGCAACACGGCTCGTCAATTAGTAGAGCGAACGCAAGCAAAATTATCGAATATGCTGGAACAGATATGACAAATCTGAAAAACGAAACAGAAAAACTCTCGGCTTTTGCCAAAGACAGAGAGATAACTGCCGATGATATCGAAAAATTGGTGGTAAAAAATCTGGATACAACCGTGTTTATTTTGATAAAAGCCATTGTGGCTAACAACTATTCACGAGCATATTCACTCTTGAATTTGCTTTTTGAAAACAAAGAAGAACCAGTGCCAATTTTGGCAAGGATTACGGAAACCTATATAGATTTATACAGAGTTAGGACAGCTTTGCAATCTGGCAAAACTGCGAAAGCCCCAGCAGAATACGAAAATTATAAAGGCAGAGAATTTAGGCTGACGAATGCCGAAAGAGATATCAGAAATTTGCCAACAGAAAATCTTAGGGAGAGTCTTTCTCTCTTGCTAAAGACAGATATTATGTTGAAAAGTTCAAAGATAAGTGGAAAAATTATTTTGGAAGAGCTTATAGCAAAACTTTTGATTATGAATAAAAGACAGCAAAATTGAGAAAAAAGGTGGTGGATTTGTGCTAAAAATTTCGGAGGCTATTGTCGTTGAGGGAAAATATGACAAAGACAAATTGTCTAATATTGTTGAGGGAATAATTGTTCAGACAAATGGATTTTCACTCTTTAAAGACAAAGAAAAAAAGAAATATATTGCCAAACTTGCCAAAGAACGTGGGCTGATTATACTCACGGATAGCGACTCAGCAGGCTTTTTGATACGCAATCACCTCAAGTCTTTTATAGACGAAAAATATATAAAAAACGCATATATAAAGCAAGAAAAAGGTAAAGAAAAAAGAAAAACACAGTTTTCTAAAGAGGGTTTTTTGGGTGTAGAGGGCATAAGTGATGCAGAAGTGCTAAGAGCACTTGAGCGTGTTAAGCCAAAAGAAAACAGCGAAAACAAAATTGTTTTCACCACAAAAGATTTATTTAATTTAGGGCTAACAGGCAGTGAAAACAGCAAAGAAAAAAAACAAGTTTTTCTAAAAAAATTAGACTTGCCAAGCTATATTTCAAACAAAGAACTTTTGAAATATATGAACATGAACGAAGAAAAAGTGAGAGAGCTTTTGGAATAAATATGTACAAAAGCCCCCAAAAATCTTTGACTTTAAAACTATCGTTTTGTCGCTGAAATTTGTGGGCGAGTAACTGACACACCCACCAAAAAAATTCAGCGAGCAACAAACGCACTATCAGATTACTTGTTATTATTATAAACCAAAAAATAAAGATTATTCAAAAAAGGGGGAAGTAAATTGAAAATTTTTACTAGCGAAGAAATTCAAATTCTTGAAAAATGTGCTGTGGATACAGGTATGGAGCTGTTTTCTCTTATGGAAAAGGCTGGCTTTTCGGTTGCCACTTTTCTCAAACAAAACAAAGAGATAGAAGAGAAAGAAATTGTTGTGTTATGTGGCAGAGGGAACAACGGCGGAGATGGTTTTGTCGCTGCAAAAAGACTGAAAACCCTTGGTGCAAAAGTTAGCGTTGTTCTTGTAAAAGGCTTGCCAAAAGCGAGTCCCGCAAAAGAGGCTTATACAAAAATGGGTGACATTGATAGTTACGACTGGAACGAAAACAAGTACGAAATAGAAAGTCTTGTGGAAAATGCTGACATTATTATAGATGCAATTTTCGGCATTGGCTTCAAGGGTAATATAGACGATAGTATCGGACGTTTAATAAATTTTGTTAACAGTTCAACTGCGTATAAACTTGCGGTGGATATACCAAGTGGTTGTGAGTGCGACAGCGGAAAAGTTGCAAATTACTGCATTAAAGCAGACACAACTCTTAGTTTTACCTCCGCAAAACCTGTCAATATCCTAAAGCCATCGGCTGAAATGTGCGGAAAAACTTTGGTTGCCAAGTTGGCATATCAAAGGATATTATAGAC
>JAWXUN010000127.1:0-5415 GCA_044426425.1 Clostridia bacterium
TCACCTCCTATATCATTTGTTGTTACTTACCCTTGAACAAAATGCTCATAATCTCCCTTTGAGGAGATTAACTAATGGCTAAAAGTGAATGGTGAATGGCTGATTAATCACCTAACTTTTGTGCAATCAGTTTAAATCTTACACAGCCATCAGCACATATAAAATTTATTTCATTTTGGGACTTACCACCAAGTAAAGTATAATCTCCTCCACTGCGTGCTACCTCACATAAACTATGTAGTAAAGCCATAGTTTTCGGACAAAACCCTGTTGGACATTCGTATTTACAATAAAATTTATCACCTATTTCAAAACCCATTCTGCACGGTTTTGCTTCAATAACGATAATTTCAAAAAACCAATCTTCAATAATTACTTTATTCATTTTTAGCACCACTCTTTTTTGAAGTGTTTAGCGTTGCAATTAACATTCGCTTTATCGAATTGTTTTTGGTTTTGATAGTATCAAATTGCTTATCATAGTATCCTGTTGCTTCAAGTATTGTAATCCAGTATTCGGTTTCAGAACACTCTTTTAAGGCAATTTGCATTTTAGCAATGAAATCAGGTTTACTAACTGCATAATACGCTTCATGTATATTAGCACCTATGCTTGTGCCACTTCTCAAAATTTGCTTAGACATTACATATTCTTTTTTCTCACTAACTAGCCATTTATAATATCCAACTACTGCGATGGATAAGTCTATTGATAAAACCCAAAAAAACTGTCAACTTCTACAATGATGTTAGCACTGGAAAGATTAAAGTGTATACGTATACAAGGGTTTCAACAGCGATGCAAGTATATGGTTTTTCTTTAGATGCACAAAAATCTCGAATGAAAGCCTTTACTGATTTTAGTGGATATGAAGATGCAGGAAAATCTGGAAAATCAGTAGAAGATAGACTTGAATTTTACGACAATTCCATTTTTTATTATTTTTGTTTAAGTTTTTCTTTTGCAACTGCTAACATTAATTTAATTCTATTTTCTTGATTAACTTTTGTTGCACCTGGGTCGTAGTCGATTGCTACTATATTCGATTTAGGAAATTTATCCTTAATTTTTCTTATCATGCCTTTTCCAACAATGTGATTAGGCAAGCAACCAAAAGGCTGTGCACAAACAATATTGTCGTAGCCATGCTCGCATAATTCCATCATCTCTGCTGTTAACAGCCAACCCTCGCCCATTTTATTTCCATAACCTACAACACCTTGAACTAATGATTTTAAGTGTTGATAGTTAGATGGAATTGTAAATTGCTTGAAAGGTTTAATTGCGTCTATAAAAGATTTTTCTATTTTTTCAAAATAATTGTAAAATTTTTCTATAAATTTATACTTGACTTTATTACCACCATAAAGACGAATGTCCTCTAGCCTGTTATCTGCTTTAAACAGTATAAAACTCATCAAACCAGGCACAAACACCTCGCAATCCTGCTTATGCAAAAAGTCTTCTAGCTGATTATTGCCAAGGCTTGCGTATTTAATATAAATCTCACCAACTATGCCAACTCTAACTTTTTCAGTTCTATTAACTTCAATAGTAGAAAAATCTTGAACCATCATATTAAGATTGTTTTGCATATCTTTTATACTTAGTCCCTGTCCTTTTTTAAATTGTTTTAAAATTTCGTCCGACCATTTTTCAACTTTTTCGTTAGTTTGATTTTTTACTTTTTCGTAAGGCAAAATTTGATTTCTAAGAAGCATAAACATATCCGCATAAGCAAGACCAGCAAGAGTTTTTCTGAGCATTGGTATTGTGAACTTAAATCCAGAATTTTTTTCTAGTCCAGAGAGATTTAGCGATATTACAGGGATATGGGCATAGCCAGCTTTTTCAAGAGCTTTTCTGAGCAGATGTATATAGTTAGAGGCACGGCAACCGCCACCTGTTTGTGTTATCATAAGGGCTAGTCTGTCTGTATCATATTTTCCACTTTGAACGGCATCGAGCATTTGCCCAATAACTAAAAGTGCTGGGTAACAAGTGTCGTTATGGACATATTTTAGTCCTGTTTCAACAACTGAACGCCCCTCGTTTTTTAAAACCTCAAGATTATATCCATTATCCCTAAAAACTCTTTCGATAAAAGCGAAATGCATTGGCAACATATTTGGAGCTATAATCGTATAATTTTTTCGCATTTCCTTTGTAAATTCAACTCTATTTTCCATTTTATTAAAAGCTCTCCTTATTCAATAGTTGCAAGTAGACTTCTTAGTCTTATTTTAACAGCACCCAAGTTTGTGATTTCGTCAATTTTGATTTGAGTGTAGATTTTATCGTTATCATACAAAATTTTTCTAACTTCGTCAGATGTGATAGCATCCATTCCACAGCCAAAAGAAACGAGTTGTATGAGGTTCATATCTTTTTGTGTGCCCACATATTTTGCACAATCATATAGCCTTGAATGGTATGTCCATTGATTTAAAACACTAACCTTTTTGTCTGATTTATATAAATGAGAAACAGCATCTTCGGTTAGTGTAGCCACACCATAAGAAGCAACAAGTTTGTCAATTCCGTGATTAACTTGTGGGTCTAAGTGATATGGTCTGCCAGCTAAAACGATTATCGGCTTATTCTCTTCTCTTGCTGTGCTGATGATTTCGCTTGCTTTAGCACGCACTTTTTCTAAGAAAACATCTCGTTCTTTAAACGCTAAATCAGTTGCTATTTTAACCTCTTTTAGCGGAATATCCATAAAATTCTTTCTTAAGATATCTCTGATTTTTACTGAAAAATCTTTTACTCTGTGAATACCAAGATAGTCATAAATAAATTTTATATTATTCATAGCTGGGATATTTCCCGCTACAACTTCTGGATAATACGCTACAACAGGACAGTTATAGTGATTATCTCCACGCTTTTCGTCTATATTATAGGTTAAACAAGGATAAAAAACGGCGTCTATATCTTTTTTTAACAAATCTTCTATGTGCCCGTGCACAAGTTTTGCAGGGAAACAGATAGTGTCTGACGGAATTGTGCGTTGCCCTTTTATATATGTATCATTATCAGAAAAATCAGTTGTTACAACATTGAAGCCAAGTGTGTGAAAGAACTTTGACCAAAACGGAAGAAGTTCGAACATATTTAAAACTAGAGGAATTCCGATTGTTCCTCTTTTAGCAACTATTTTTTTGTTTATATATTCACTTAACAATTCTTTTTTGTATGTAAAAAGATTTAGTTTTTCAGAAGCTTTTGAGTTACCTATAATAGGAGCATCGCAACGATTGCCAGCGATATATTTTCTGCCACCATCAAATGTGTTTATTGTAAGAGAGCAATGGTTTGTGCATTTATTGCAGTTAACCATTTGTGTGTTATGCTTGAAATGGCTCAAATTATCCAAGTTTAAAATTTTTGAATTATTCGTTGCTTTCTTTTTGCCATAAAGTGCAGCACCATAAGCACCCATTATTCCAGAAATATTTGGTCTGATAACATTACCCTTTATTTCTTTTTCAAAGGCACGTAAAACGGCATCACTCAAAAAAGTACCGCCTTGAACTACTATATTTTTTCCGAGTTCTTCGGCTGAAGTTGCACGGATAACTTTATATAGAGCATTTTTTACAACACTAATCGAAAGACCAGCCGAGATATTCTCTACGCTTGCACCGTCTTTTTGAGCTTGCTTAACAGATGAATTCATAAAAACTGTACATCTCGAACCCAAGTCAACAGGTGTTTCTGCAAAAAGTCCTAGTTTTGCAAATTCTGCCATATCATAACCGAGAACACTAGCAAAACTTTGTAAAAAAGAGCCACAACCAGATGAACAAGCCTCGTTTAAATATATATCATCAATAGCTCCATTTTGAACTTTAAAGCATTTGATGTCTTGACCACCAATATCTATAATAAAGTTTACGTCTTTGTTGAATTTTTTTGCAGCCTCATAGTGAGCAACTGTTTCTACTATGCCAAAATCAAAAGAAAATGCATTTTTTATAATCTCTTCGCCATAACCTGTTGCTGTTGCTGACACGATATTTACATTAGGAAACGCTTGATAAAATTCTTCTAAAAAAGATTTTATCATTGGAACAGGGTTGCCACCATTTGACATATATTTTGTGAAAAGAATTTCTTCTTTTTTATCAATTGCTACCATTTTTACGGTAGTTGAACCAGCGTCTACTCCGATATATACATCGGAAGAATAATTTTTATCTAAATTTTCTTTAACGATAGCTTTTGCGTGTCTTTTAACAAATTCGTCGTATTCTTCTTTTGATTTAAAAAGTGGCTTTTCTTTGTTAAAATCTTTGTTGTCCTCGTATGTTTTTAGTTTAGTTAAAAGTTCGTTTACATCAATATTGTTTTCGGCAGAAAGTGCAGCACCAATCGCAACATAATAAAGAGAATTTTCTGGTGATATTCCTTTTAGATTTAAAACATCATCAAAAGCTGTTCTAAGTTCTGATAAAAAAGTAAGCGGTCCACCAAGATAGACAACTTTTCCGCTTATCTCTCTTCCTTGTGCCAAACCTGTGATTGTTTGGTTAACCATTGCATAGAAAATGCTTGCAGATATATCTTCTTTTCTTGCACCTTGGTTCAAAAGAGGTTGGATATCTGATTTTGCAAAAACACCACAACGAGAAGCAATTGGATAAATCTTTTCGTGATTTTTAGAAAGCTCGTTCATTTCAGTAGGTGATAAATGTAACAGAGTAGAAATTTGGTCGATAAAAGCACCAGTGCCACCAGCACAAGAACCATTCATTCTAACTTCTAAGCCGTTACTTAAGAATAGAATTTTTGCGTCTTCTCCGCCAAGCTCAATAACTATATCAGTGTTGGCGAGTTTTTCGTTAATCGCAATTTTTGTTGCATATACCTCTTGAACAAAATCTATCTTAAATCGTTCGGACAAACCCATGCCCGCAGAACCAGTTATAGCTATTTTCAAATTTTTTGTTTCAGGAAATTTTTTGTAAATTCTTTCAAGACATTCAGACATCTTTTCTTTGATTTTTGATAAGTGCCTTTCGTAAGTGCTGTATAAAATTTCGTCATTTTCTGATAGCAAAACAAACTTTATGGTAGTTGAACCGATATCAATTCCTAGTTTCATTTTAATAAAATCCCCTTTAAAATCCAGTTCTATTTTTACAATTATAACACAATTTAATCATAAAAAGAATGACAAATTTATTAATTTTTTTCATTACACAAAAAAACTGTGCTTGTGAACAAAAAAATGTTAGATATCAAACAAAAAATATCTAATATAGATATTTTTATCTATACTAGATATTAATTATATGTTTAATATATATTATTTTTTAAGGGCAGACAGAACCATTTTCGCTTGGCTTTCATGTGTTTCGTCCCATGTTTTTATTTTGTCAGAAACTTTGTAGTTAAATCTTGCAGTT
>JAWXUN010000128.1:0-5415 GCA_044426425.1 Clostridia bacterium
ATATACAAAACTTTAATCAAAAAATCCGTGAGGATTTTCACATTACTTTTTCACTCTTCACTATTACCTTTTCACTAAGTTCCCACGTATGGGGTACAATCCCTCCCTTTATCTCTATATTGAAAGGAATTTATTGTTATGCTTAAAAATATACCATCAATTTTAACACCAGAACTACTAAAAATCCTTATGGAAATGGGTCACGGTGACGAAATTTTACTTGCTGACGGAAACTATCCAAAATTTGGACACGCTAAAAATGTTGTTAGATGTGACGGCCACGGCATTCCAGAATTAATGGACGCAATCCTAAAATTCATGCCACTTGACGAATACAACGAGCACCCAACAGTATTTATGGAAGTTCTTCCTGACGATCCTTATGTACCAGAAATTTGGGATACATACAGAGAAATCGGCAAAAAATACGAGACAGAAGGTCTTCGTGAAACAGGCATCAACAAATGGGATTTCTATAAAAGAGGAAACGATTGCTTTGCTGTTGTAACAACAAGCGAAAGTGCTCTATATGCAAACGTAATCCTTAAAAAAGGCGTTGTAAAATAATCATGCATATTTTTTAGAAAGACGAAATTTTTTTCGTCTTTCTATTTTTTTAATAAAAACGCTAAATACATCATAATATTAATACTTCCGTTTAAAATAAATATATAGTATTTTCTTTACATTTTAGGTTTTTTATGGTACAATATAATGTAATAAATAATTATTAAATAAGGAGTTTTTTGTATTATGGATAATATTTTATATAAAGTTAAAAAATTACATTTCATTGGTATTGGTGGTTCTGGTATGTGCCCAATGGCAGAGATTTTGTTGCATGATGGATATAGTATCACAGGTTCAGACTGCAACGAGTCTGACACTCTTGATAGAATTAAATCTTATGGAATAAAAGTTTTTACATCTCACGCAAAAGAGAATATCGGAGATGCTGAACTTGTTGTATATACTGCTGCTGCAAAACAAGATAACCCAGAGATTGTTGCTGCTAAAGAAAAGGGTGTTTATGTACTAGAACGCTCTGTTGTTCTCGGATTTTTGACAGATAAATTCAAAAAATCTATTGCCGTTTCTGGAACTCACGGAAAAACAACCACAACCGCAATGATAACTCAAATTTTAATAGAGGGTAATTTTGACCCAAGTGCTATTATAGGCGGAAAGTTGCCTCTTATCGGTGGCAATGGCAAGGCAGGAAAAAGCGACTATATGGTCTGCGAGGCTTGTGAGTATGTTGACACATTCTTGCAGCTTCACCCAGCTGTTTCTGTTATTTTAAATTTAGAAGCTGACCATCTTGACTATTTCAAAACACTAGAAAATATCATCAAATCATTTAACAAATTTGCTCACCAAACAGGTGAAGCTGTTATCGTAAATGGCGATGACAAAGAGGCTATGTCTGCAATAAAAGCTGTGGATATAAATGTCGTAACATTTGGTTTGGGCAAAGATAACGATTATCGTGCTGAAGATATTAAAGCAGAAAAATTTGCAAGAGAAAGTTTTTCTCTAACATACAAAGGCGAAAAAATTGCAGATATAATTTTAACAGTTCCTGGTAGACACAATCTTTTGAACGCACTTGCAGCTGCTGCAACTTGCCACTTCTTAGGTGTAAACACAGATAATATTGCTAAAGCACTCAATGAATTTTCTGGTGTACACAGACGTTTTGAACACCTTGGAACTTTTGGCGGTGTAACAGTGGTTGACGATTTTGCTCATCACCCAACAGAGCTTGCAACAACACTTACTGCTGCGTCTAAAATGGGATACAACAATGTTTGGGCGATTTTCCAACCACACACATTCTCAAGAACTTATCTGTTTTTAGAGGATTTTGCAAAGGCTCTTTCAATTCCAGAACATCTTGTTATGACAGAGATTTTGGCTGTTAGAGAAGAAAATATTTATGGAATTGACATTATGGACTTAGAAAATAAAGTTGAGGGAAGTTGCCATTTCTCAAGCTTTGACGAGATTTCTGACTATGTTATGGCAAATGCAAAAAATGGCGACTTAATCATCACCCTTGGTGGTGGAGATATCTATAAATGTGCAAATATGATAGTAGAAAAATACAAAAAATAAAATATTAATAAATTAAAAGGGCATTTATATGTCCTTTTTTTATGTATAAATAACAAACTCCATTCATATAAATTATTAACCAAAGAATTAAGTATAGGGTAGAAAGGGTTAAATATATGGAGTTTTATACACAGGATATTAATGAGATTTTAGTTCATTTTGAAAGCAGTTTAAATGGATTATCAGACAAAAAAGCATATAATTTGCTAAAAAACAAAGGCAGAAACGAGATAGAGGATACAAAAAAGAAAAGTTTTATATCAGTTTTTTTCTCTCAATTTAAAGATTTTATGATTGTTATTTTGCTTATTTCAGCTGTAATTTCTCTTTCTGTATCAATTTATAGCGGTAGTAACGAATTTTATGATTTTGCAATTATTCTAACAATCGTTCTTTCTAATGGCATTATAGGAACTGTCCAAGAATTCAAGGCAGACAAAGCTATAAAAGCACTAAAAAATATAAGTTCGCCACTTGCAACAGTTATAAGAAATGGCGAAAAAAAGCAAATTGACAGCCGTGACTTGGTTGTTGGCGATATTGTAATTGTCAAATCAGGAGATGTAAACCCTGCCGATATCAGACTTTTAAAAAGTATTGACCTTAGCACAGAAGAAAGCTCACTAACTGGCGAGTCGCTCCCAGTTGAAAAAGATTTTACTACCATTCTATCAGAAAACACAGTGATATCAGAGCGAGTTAATATGCTATATGCCAGTACAGCCGTGTGCTCTGGCTACGGAAAAGGCATAGTTGTTGCAACAGGAATGAACACGCAAATAGGCAAAATTGCCACTCTTTTGCAAAATGAAACAGCCCCAGAAACACCACTACAACAAAAGTTAAATCAAACAGGAAAAGTCCTTGGAATAGCAGTTCTTGCAATATGTGCAGTCATTTTCGTTTTAGGTTTATTTAAGCAGATTGATGTGTTAGAAATGCTACTCATTTCAATTAGTCTTGCCGTTGCAGCTGTACCCGAGGGGCTAACTGCCGTTGTGACAATCGTTCTAGCTATGGGTGTTAAACGAATGGCGGTAAAAAAAGCAATTGTCAGAAAATTATCGGCTGTCGAAACGCTTGGCTCAGTAAGCGTGATATGTTCGGACAAGACAGGAACACTGACTGAAAACAGAATGACAGTTGTAGAAATAGCATCTGCAAACGGTTTGTTAGAGCAAAATTCTAGTGAACTGAAACATATACTAGAACTAGCGAGTCTTTGCAACAACTCCGAAAAAATTGAGGGAAAATATGTTGGACTACCAACTGAAACAGCTATCACAAAAGCTTTTGAAAAATACAAAAAAGACAATACTGTTCAATATAAAAGAATAGGTGAAATAGCCTTTAACTCAAAAAGAAAACTAATGACAACCATACACAATAACGGCGAAAACTATCTAGTTATAACAAAAGGTGCACCTGATTATTTAATTAATTTATGTTCAAAAGTTTTAATAAACGGAAAAGAATGGGAACTTAATCAAATAAATAAAAGTAAAGTTATAGAAGAAAATTTGGCAATGGCAAAAAAAGCACTGCGAGTTATCGCTGTCGCAAAAAAAACAACAACAGAAATAACAGATGACAAAACAACAGAAAGCAACTTGGTTTTTTGTGGCTTGATTGGCATTGAAGACCCACCAAGAATAGAGGCTAAAACAGCCGTAGAACAATGCATTAAAGCAGGCATAACTCCAGTTATGATAACAGGCGACCAAACAGAAACAGCCCTTGCAATTGCTAGAAGAATAGGTATTTATAAAGACGGCAACAAATATATAACAGGTAGAGAATTATCCAAAATTCCCCAAAGAGAGCTTGACAAAACCATAAATAATTACAAGGTTTTTACAAGAGTTAGCCCAGAAGAAAAGGTTAAAATTGTCAAAGCTTTTCAAAGTAATGGGAAGTTAATTGCTATGACAGGTGATGGAGTGAACGATGCCCCAGCATTAAAAGCCGCTAATATTGGTTGTGCAATGGGAAAAAATGGAACAGAAGTTGCAAAATCAGCTGCGGATATGGTGCTTACTGATGATAATTTTGCAACCATTGTAGAAGCCGTAAAAGAGGGAAGAGGAATTTTTGCAAACATCAAAAAAACAGTTCATTTTTTATTATCTTGTAATATTGGTGAAATTATTTTGATATTTTCATCTTTTCTTATGGGGCTACCTGTTCCACTTTTAGCAACACAAATCCTTTGGGTAAACTTGGTTACAGACTCGTTTCCAGCCTTGGCACTTGGTGTTAGCAAGAGTGATGACGATATAATGGATGGTGAATTTAAGTCTGCTAAGGACGGAATACTTAATAAATCTATGTATTTTTCTATATGCATAGAGGGTGCATTTATCGGAATTATTTCTCTTGTTGCATTTATTTTAGGAAGAAATTTCTTTGATATTGACCCAAATAATCCAGTGGTAGGACGTACTATGTCTTTCGCTGTGCTATGTTTATCACAGTTAATTCACAGTTTTAACCTCTCAAGTCATCACAGCATAATGGCAAAAGAAAGAAAAAGAAACCCAAAACTTTTTTTAAGTGCAGTGCTTTGTACGTTTATGTTATTGCTTGTTATAGTCTTTCCTACCTTTAATTATGCCTTTAAAACAGTTGCTTTGAGTTTTTCACAGTGGATTTATGTCATAATTTTATCAATAACACCACTAATAATTGTTGAAATTGAAAAAACTTTTGTAAAATAATTGAAAACTTTGTTTTTTCTCTTTTAAATTTAACATTTATCATGTATAATATTACCATAAGAAGTTAATATATGATTTAGAAAGTTATTTAAGGAGATTATTCAAAGAATGAGAAAAACGAAAATTATTTGCACACTCGGACCATCAACAAACACAGAAGAAACATTAAGAGGCCTAATAGAAAACGGCATGGACGTTGCAAGAATTAATATGTCTCATGGAACTCATTCCGAACAACAAGTAAGAGCTAACGCTGTAAAGAAGCTAAGAAAAGAACTTAACAAACCAGTTGCTCTATTATTGGACACAAAAGGTCCTGAAATTAGAACAAGAGATTTTAAGGATAAAAAAGTTCAACTAGTAGCAGGACAAAAATTCACTCTTACAACAAGAGAACTTTTAGGTGACAATACAATTTGTTCTGTCACTTTTATGAACCTACCAAAAGATGTTCAAAAAGGAACAAAAATTCTTATCGATGATGGATTGATCGAAATGGTTGTTTCTGATATTAAAGATACTGATGTTATCTGTGATGTTATAAACGGTGGACCTGTTTCTAATCACAAAGGAATTAACG
>JAWXUN010000129.1:0-5414 GCA_044426425.1 Clostridia bacterium
TGGTGATGATTACAACGAGGGTCCACCTGTTCCCATTCCGAACACAGAAGTTAAGCTCGTTTGTGCTGAAAATACTTGGCTGGCGACGGCCCGGAAAAATAGGTGTTGCCAACACCAAAGAGATTCAAGCTAATAAGCTTGGATTTTTTTGCGTTTTTTTAGAAAAATGCAGAATTTCTTAATTTATTTTGGCAATAGCTATTGAAAAATTGTATACAATTTGATATAATTGGTTTAATCTATTAAATAACAAAACTTAAGGAGTTGGTTTTTATGAACGAAACACTAAAAAAAATCTATGACCTCGGCATCGTTCCTGTAATCGCTATCAATGATGTTGAAAAAGCTGTACCTCTTGCAAAAGCACTTGTTGCTGGTGGTTTGCCAGTTGCTGAAATCACTTTCAGAACAGATGCTGCTGAAGAGTCAATCAAAAGAATTGTTAAAGAAGTTCCTGAAATGCTAGTTGGTGCAGGTACTGTTTTAACAAAAGACCAAGTTGACCGTGCTGCTGCTGCTGGCTGTACATTTATGGTTAGCCCTGGTTTTAACCCAGAAATCACAAAATACGCACTAGACAAAGGCATTAACTTCTTGCCTGGTTGTGCAACACCTGGCGAGATGGAGCAAGCTATGAGTCTTGGTCTTGATTGTGTTAAATTCTTCCCAGCTGAGCAAAACGGCGGTCTTGCTATGCTTAAAGCTGTTGCTGGTCCTTACACAAAACTAAAATGGATGCCTACTGGTGGCGTTAACGCTGCTAACCTAATTGACTACCTAGCTTTTGACAAAATCGTTGCTTGTGGTGGTACATGGATGGTTAAAGCTGACCTTATCGACGCTGGAAATTGGGACGAAATCACAAGACTAACAAAAGAAGCTGTTACAAATATGCTTGGTTTTGAGATGGTTCACATTGGTATCAATACAGATAATGCAGATGAAGCTATGAACGCTGCTAAAATGTTCTCATTAATGTTCGGTTTTGATATTGCAGACGGAAATAGCAGTATTTTTGTTGGCAACAGAAAATTTGAGATTATGAAAACAAACTACCTAGGTAAAAACGGACATATCGCTATCAGAACAAATACATTGCCTCGTGCAGTTGCTTATTTCAAAAAACACGGTTTTGAGTTTCTTGAAGATACATTCAACGGCAAAGCAATTTATTTTAAAGATGAAGTTGCTGGTTTTGCAGTTCACCTATTACAAAAATAATAACTATTGTTAATAAAAGACAGAAACAGATGCGGTTTTTTGCAAATGTTTCTGTCTTTTTTTATGTTGTTGGAAAAGAAAGTTTTCTGTCTACTTTAGCGATAATTTTTTTGATACTATCCAAATCTATTGGCAGATTTTCGCTATCGAAATATTCTATGTTAGAAATTCTGGCAATTCTTTTTTCTTTGCCGAATAGCACCAAAACGCTATCGCCAATTTCCAGAGAATTGTCTTCGGTTAAATAATAATAAGGCTGAATTATATTGTCAAAAATCACGCTACAAAAGATGTGTTCGTTTTTCCTTGCACCTTTTCCGTATATGTCAAAATCTAGCAAATCTCCAAAAACTCCATGGTTCTTGATAATTTCAAGAAGTTCGTATGCAAATTCTTCCCAAAAAACTGGCAGTTCTGCTCGGTTAAAACCTGCTTGCAAAACAACTTTTTTTCCGTCTTTATATCGTATATTCATAGTGTATTTAGGAAATTTTTCTTCTTTGGATTTTTCTTCACACAGGCTGGCTTTTTCAAACTGGCACAAAAGAGAGTCAATCTCGTTTGGAATATAATATTCTTTTGATGTAACACAATTTGCATAATCTTGTTTGATAAAAAGTTTTTGCTCTTTTTTGTCAAGACAAATACATTCTTTTCTTTCTATAATATTGCCATTATTTATTTTTTTTGTTTGGTGATATTCTATCGTTACAAATTCTATTTTGTTATTGGCTTTATTCATGGAATCTATGTCCATAAAAAACACCTTGTTATCCATTTTTATGACCATGTCATGTTTGCTGCACAAAAAACAATTTGTTTTACGCAGGCTACCCATGCCTTTCTGTCTATTTTTTTTCAAGCTTTTTGATACAAAAACTTCTTTTCTTCACATTATATAACACATTGTATCATTATCTATGGTGTAAGTCAATAAAAACAGAAATTGCTATATGTAGATTATTTGGAATTATAGGCGACTAAAAGTGACTCATAATTCCAAATAGAAAATTAGTTTTTAACTGCAAAAAATGCTTGTGGGTGGCTACAAACTGGGCATATTTGTGGGGCTTTTTCGCCAATGTGCAAGTGACCGCAGTTTGTGCATATCCATGTTACTTTTTCGTCTTTTTTAAAGACTTTGTTTTCTTCAATATTTTGCATTAACTCAGAATATCTTTCCTCGTGTTCTCTTTCGATTTTTGCAACTTGCTCAAATGAAAAAGCGATGTTATCAAAGCCTTCTTCTCTTGCTGTTTTTGCAAATTCTGCATACATCTCTGTCCATTCATAGTGCTCGCCAGCACAGGCATCGTTAAGATTTTCGAGAGTTGAGGGAATGCATGAATTGTTCAAAAGTTTAAACCAAATTTCTGCGTGAGCCTTTTCATTTGTTGATGTTTCGTCAAAAATTTTTGCAATTTGGTTGTAACCATCGCTTTTTGCTTTTTGAGAATAATACTCGTATTTTGTGTGTGCTTGTGCCTCTCCAGCAAAAGCGGCTAACAAGTTCATTTCTGTTTTTGTTCCTTTAAGCATAAAAAGTTCCTCTTTCTTAAATATAAAAAATGTTATTTCCTTTTTATTATTTACAAAAATTCTATAAAAAAATAAGCTCAATTATTAATATTTTAAAAACTTTTATTAAAAAAATACTCTGGACTTGCTTTTTTTTAGCGAATTGTGTATAATAACATATATGCCTAATTAAAAAGAGATATTTAACGTAAATAAAGTAAGGGTGGTCATTAAAATGAAAAAATATATAGCTATAATAATGTCTGTGATGTTTGTGGTTCTTTTTGCTACTGCGTGTAGCACGCCAGTTGATATAAATTCAAGCGGAACAGATTCAGATACTAGCAACTCTCAGGATTTTCCAATTATTATAAATGGTGTAACAATTAATTCAAAGCCAGACAAGGTTGTTATTCTTTCTTCGGGAATTGCTGATGTCGTTTTGGCTCTTGGATACGAGGAAACTTTGGTTGCTGTTACAGAAGATTGCACACAGACAGAACTTTCTAGTTTGCCAAAAATTCAAAACGAAGATGCAGATTCAATCATAAATCTTTCTGCTAATCTTGTTATAGGCAGAGATTTGTCGGAGTCTTTTGTTGCAAGCCTGACAGAGGCAGGTATTCCTGCTATTGATGTTGCAGCTGCGACAGACAGAAGTGATTTTGAGAGATTATACTCACATATTGCAACGGCGATGAATGGTGCGAACACTGGTAGTACCGACGGTACGACTACTGCGAAAAATATATTTACAACTCTTGATGATTTATCAAGAATTATTCCACAAAGCGACACTATAAAAATTGGTGTTTTTATTACAGATTTAGATGGAACCGCAATTATGGGCAACACTCTGGTTGACACAGTAATGTCTTATGCAGGAGTTACAAACGCATTTACGGGTTCGACAGATGCAGAGTTTAGTTTTGAGGATCTCAGAATTTTTGACCCAGAGTATATTTTCTGCCTAGAAGGACAAAAAGATTTGATTGAAAGCGACTCAAGATATGCTGATTTATCTGCTGTTAAAAATGGAAATGTATATGAAATTAAAGAAGAGTATATCCTTTGGGAAGGCAGAACTATCATAACTCTTGCAACAGAAATTGCGGGAATTGTCTACCCAGAATTGTTAGAAGAAGAAACGTCTGAAAACAAAGTGCCAGATATTACATCTAGTGCAGACGAGAGCGATATCCCAGATGTTACTATAACTGTTGATGATTTAGACGAAATGGGTCAAGAAACTTATGAAACACTAAATCTTGAGGACGAAAATGACAATGTTTATGCAATGCAAGAAAGACTTTTTGAGCTTGGATATCTCACTGCCACATATAACGGATTTTTTGGAAATACAACACAAGAGTCTTTAAAAGCATTTGAAGAAAAAGCAGGACTTACTGTTGATGGTATCGCAGACAACGAAACATTGCAAGCACTTTTTAGTGACGATGCACCAGCAGTAGATGACGATACGTCTTCTGAAGACGAAGATACATCTTCTGAAGACGATACATCTTCTGAAGCAGAATAATATATTATTAAAGAAATGTATAGCCTTGTAGTTATTACAACTTTGTAATGATTACAAGGCTGTTTTCATATATATAAATATATGTTAATATTTCAAAAAAGCATTAATGAAAAACAATAATTATTTTTTCAACTAAAATTCAGAGAAAAAAAGCTAGGTAAATACTTGATTTATTAGCTACACAATATCTTGTGGCTTGTCTGCAAAGTTTACATAATTACACATAGAAAATGAACATAGTGTAAACAAAATTTAAAGCTTTAATTGATTTTATAGACAAACGATTACGGATATGTTATACTATCCACAGAATTTATTTAGAGGGTAACCTTTTATTTGGAGGTAAATTTATTATGATTATAAAAAAATATGGTCGCCTGAGCAAGTGCCTTTGCATTGCGTTAGCTTTTCTTTTGGCATCGCCAATTACAATATTTGCTAAGTCTATTTCTGAAATAGAGGCAGAGCAAGAGGAGCTTGCAGACGAAAAAGCAGTTATTGAGGCAAAGCTAGAAGAACTACGTGCTGAAGAGGCAGAAGCAGAAGAATATCAAGCTGTATTGCTAGAAAATATTAGCATAACAAAAGAGCGTGTAGACATTGCAAACGAAAGTATCACAAGTTTAAACGCAAGCATATTAGAGCTAGAAGAGAGTTTGGAGCAATCGGCTTTAGAATACGAGGACACTTTGGTTGCACTTAAGAGCAGAATTGTTGCTGTTTATAAAGCGGGCGACACTAGTACACTAGAAATTCTTTTGAATGCAACAAGTCTATATGACTTTTCTTTGAGAACCACAGCACTTGAGGTTGTCGCTGAATACGACCAAAAATTGATGGAAGAAATCAGCGTGTATATAGAAGAAACAAAAATTGACAGAGAAACACTTTCTGCTGAAAAAGAGCAAGTTGCACTGTTAAAAGTTCAGCTTGAAGAAGACCAAGAAGAGCTAGAAGTTTTGGTTGAAGAAAACAAACTTATCCTTGCCGAATTAGCACTACTTTCTGGTGAAGCAGAGGCAGAAATAGAGGATATCGAGTCTTATTATTCAGAGCTAGACAAAGAGATAGAAGAACTTTTAGCAGAGCAAGCAAAGCTTGAGGAAGAGGCTGAAAACGCTGGAACAATTCTGCC
>JAWXUN010000130.1:0-5409 GCA_044426425.1 Clostridia bacterium
CAGTTTTTTGGTTATTTTGAAAGAAGAGTTTTTCGACGGCTGCATATTGTGGCTTGTGTTTTTGAAGTAGCCTTGAAAGCTCGTCATAAATTTGTAAAAGTCTTTCGTTAAAATCCATTCCAGCAGGTGTCATAATTGCACCTTGTTCTATTGTTCTAAATTTATTAGCGTTAAACTCAACAAATCCGACTCCTACTATCGCAAAGCCTGGGTCTATTCCAACAATTCGCAAAATGCACCTCCAAAAAATTTACTCTGTATTAGTATATCATTTTTGTTTTAAAAATGCAAGTTTTTATGAATATAAAATAGATTTATAGCTAACAATATTCAAAATGGAGGTTTAATATGAAATTAACAAAAAAAACTAAAATAATTTTAATCACTGTTCATGTCATTCTTGTAGCTATAATCGCTTATTTGTTTTATAATTTTATCAAGTATGGCGAGGAATATCGAAAAGACATAAGCTACAGCTACTCAAGAAGTTTGGGTGAGCTGACTGAAAATCTTTCCGAAATGGAAACAGCACTTAACCAAAGCAGATACGTGGCAACAAACACAGGTATTTCTTCTGTCACAGCTGTTTTGCGAGAGAGTGCGGGTTCGGCAAAGTCAGCGATATCCTATCTTCCTTTTTCTGAAAACAACAGCAAAGAAATAGAGAACAGCCTGTCTGTTATAGCAGATTTTTCTCTTTATATTGATATGAAAATCGCTTCTGGTGAAAAATTATCAAGTGACGACTATTTAGGTTTTGAATATTTAGCAGAGCATTGTGCCATTATAAAAAGTACTTTTGAAGATATTGAAAATCAAATTTTAAACGAAGAGATAAACATTGGTGATACACGGTCTATCTT
Source organism: Clostridia bacterium (assembly GCA_044426425.1). Taxonomy (GTDB): domain Bacteria; phylum Bacillota; class Clostridia; order Oscillospirales; family Acutalibacteraceae; genus SIG603. Next base: position 864 of record JAWXUN010000130.1, read on the forward strand.
AAGCAAAAGTTTGATGTTGCCATCACTTGATGAATTTGATGCAAATTTAGGAGAGGTTGAAAGCACCATTTCTGAACTTGCCTCTCCAACTTATGACGGAATTTTTTCGGAGCATATAGAAAATGATGTGGCTGTTTATTTATCTGACAAAGAAGAAATAAGCGAAGAAGAGGCAAGAGAAAAAGCATCTATACTTTTAGCTGTGCAAGAAGATTTGTTGTCGCTTATTCACGAAGACGAAACAGCTATATCATCTTATCATTTTAGCTATGAGGATAGTATAATTAACATCAGCAAAATTGGTGGTGAAGTTGTATATTATAAAAAGTCTAAAGAAGTAGAAACTGCCAATTTGCAATATGACGATGCACTTGAAAAAGCCAAGGAATATTTAAGTAAACTAGGCTATGAGAACATGACAGAAACCTATTTTTCTGTCAATGATAATATTTGTAATATAAATTTTTGTGCTGTTCAAGACGATGTTGTTTTGTACACTGATTTAGTTAAAATAAGCATTGAGCTTGGCGAGGGTGAAACTGTTGAATTTAGCAGTGACGGTTTTATTATGAACAACCAAGAGAGAGATAATCTGTTGCCAAGTCTAAGTGAAAATGATGCAAAAAACATTGTTAGCAAAAATCTGACAATAGAAAATTCTAAGATTGTAATAATACCAAGTAGTGGAAACGAAGAGATTTTATGTTATGAATTTACTTGTAGCGATATCGAAAACGAAAAAAATGTCCATGTTTTTATAAATGCTGAAACAGGACTTGAAGAAAAAATCTATATTGAATAAAAGAATAAAGGGCGAACAATGTTCGCCCTCAAAATCATCTTGCAGAAAAAGTATGACATTCTGTTTCGCCCATAACGCATGGTGACACTGATAAATTATCTACTGATATTTCGTTTGCTATACATTTACAACGCCTATTGTATTTGCAGTTTTCTGCCTTGCACTCGATATTTGTGTTTAGAACAGCAAAATGACGATTTTGTATAGACGAATTTTCTGCTGAATTTTTGTCTAAAAAATTATAACAGCAAGTTTGGTCTGCTGTGCAAGCACCAGGCCCTTCTACCTTGATTTTATCGAGTTTGCACAAATTTTTGTTGTTGTGAATGCAATTTTGAACATGGCATTTAAGCTTTGTCATAAAAAAACCTCCAATAATTAAGATATACTTATTATTGGAGGAAAAATATTTTATTATTCGTTTACACAGTCAACAAATTTTACAAAGAGTTTTCTTCCTTCTTCTGTGCATTTATAAACACCTGCGTGTTCTAAAACAACCGAGAAAACAGCTCCGACTTCTTCTTCTAAAATGCTTTGTGCATTATCAGCTGTGAGGTCTTTTCTTCTATCCTTTATCTCGTTAACCCATGCTACATGATGAGATAAATCGCTTGGGATTTCTTTGTTATTAGCAAGGCAATCAGCTAAGTCAGAAAGCTCTTCTTTTAGTCTTGCAGGCAAAACAGCAAGCCCCATAACTTCTATTAATCCGATATTTTCTTTTTTGATATTATGTAGTTCTGAATGTGGATGATATACACCGAATGGGTGCTCTTCTGTTGTTATATTATTTCTTAAAACTAAATCCAACTCAAAGTTTTCGCCACGTTTTCTTGCTATTGGTGTGATTGTGTTGTGTGGCTCTCCCTCTGTTTCGGCAAATACAAATGCGTCTGCATCTGTGTATGAACGCCATTTAAGCAAAATTTTATCAGCTAGTTCAACTAATCTTACGTCGTCTTTTGCCGAAAGTCTAATAACAGACATTGGCCATTTCACGATAGACGCAGTGACATCGTCAAAATCTTTGAAAGAAATTTCTTTTTCACTTTCTGCTTTTGCCATAGCAAACTCATAGTTGCCACCTTGGAAGTGGTCGTGTGTTAATATTGAACCACCAACTATTGGCAAATCTGCGTTTGAGCCTACAAAATAATGTGGGTATGTTTTAACAAAATCAAGTAGTTTTCTAAAAGTTGTTCTGTCAATTTTCATTGGCTCGTGCTCGCCTTTAAAGACGATGCAGTGCTCGTTATAATAAACATAAGGTGAGTATTGAAAATACCAATCTTCTCCATTTATAGTAGTTGGGATTGTTCTGATATTTTGTCTTGCTGGGTGGTTCATTCTGCCACGATATCCAAGATTTTCTTTGCAAAGTAGACATTTTGGATATCCACTTTGTTTTTGGTTTTTAGCAGCAGCGATAGCTTTTGGGTCTTTTTCTGGCTTTGACAAATTAATAGTGATATCTAGGTCACCATAAACGCTTGGGTATACCCATTTTTTATCTTTAACTATTCTGTATTTTCTTATATAGTCACTAGCGACAGACAAATCGTAGAAATAATCTGTTGCTCTTTGTGGATTTTCTGCATAGAGTTCTTCAAATATATCTATAACCTCTGATGGTCTTGGAGTTAACAGCCCCATAAGTTTTGTGTCAAACAAATCTCTTGATGTTATGCCGTCTTCGATAATGTTATTTTCGACAGCCCAGTCAAGAATATTTTTTAAAATTTCTTCTAAATCAAGATTATCATGAAGTTCTCCAACTTCTTCGAAATCGTCCAAATTTAATGTATCTAAAATACTGTTAATAACAAAAATTCTATCTGTTTCTTTTACAAGTCCTTTTGTCAAACCATATTCTACCAATTTTTCTATATAAGAATAAATCATGCTATTTCCTCCAAAACTACTATAAATTTAATATTACATATATTATAACATTTTATTGCATAGTATTCAATATATATTTTTAATTTTTTTGAAAGGAAATTTTTTATGAAAAAAATAAATATCAAAGCGTTTATACTTTGGGGAATTTTGATTATGTTTTTGTTAGGAGGGCTTTTTCATTTTGTTTATGATATAACTGGAAATCAATTTGTTTTAGGTTTACTTTTCCCTGTAAACGAAAGTATTTTTGAGCATATAAAAATTGCAGCATTGCCTGTTTTAATCTATTGGTCAATTGGATATTATATAAAAAAAGAAGAAATCAATGCAAATGTTTGGTTTACATCTGCACTAATTTCTATGTTAATCGCATCTCTTTTAGTTCCAATGTTCTATTATTTTTACACAGAAACTTTTGGAATTGAAAATATGATTGTGGATATCTCTTTGCTTTTGATAGGTTTTGCAATTAGCCAAACAATCGCCTTGCACTACTATAATCACGGCAAAGGAATAAACGCAAAACTAGCTGTTGTAATTATGATAGCGGTTATTGTTTTGTTTGGTTTTTGGACAGTAAGCCCACCAGAACTTCCGATATTCAAAGAAGCAAGCTCTGGAACTTATGGCATTTTTAGCGAAACTTTCTAAAATATAGCAACTTATTTATAAACCTAATAATATTCATGTTGCTATAACTACTTGAACATTTTTGCCTTATAAAAAATAAATGTTATAATTCCGCTGAACAAAACCGAACCGAACAAAATTGCAGCAAAAGCCCATGGTTCACTGCCAAATGGTATAATTACATTCATACCTAATGCACTGAATATCATAGTTGGAATTGACATGATGATAGTCATAGCTGCCAAAAGTTTCATAACACGGTTTAAATTGTTAGAAATAACAGATGCAAAACAATCCATCATTCCTCTTAGGATACCGCTGTATATGCCTGCCATTTCAATAGCCTGACTATTTTCGATAATAGTATCTTCGAGCAAATCCTCGTCTTCTTCGTATCTTTTTATAGCTGGATTTTTCAAAAGTTTATCAAGCACAACTTGATTTCCTTTAAGTGATGTTGTGAAATACAACAAACTTTTTTCTAACTCTAAAAGCTGAATTAACTCTTTGTTTTGAGTTGACTTGTGAAGTCTATTCTTAACGATATCTGTTTTTTTGTCTATACTTCTTAGATAACTAAGAAACATAGATGCATTTCTATAAAGAATTTGAAGAATAAATCTTGTTTTCATTCTTGTATAAAAATTTTTAATTCTTCCGTCCTCAAAGTGAGATAGCAAACCAGTGTCTTCTGTACAAACCGTAATTAAATGGTTTTCTAAAACAATTATAGAAAGCGGAATTGTTATATAACTTTGTTTGCCGTGTTTTTCTTCTGATGTTGGAACATCCACAACTATCATTTGGTATTCATCTTCTATTTCAACACGAGCTCTTTCTTCTTCGTCCAAGGCAGCTTTCAATGCGTCTGCGTCGATAAAAAGCTTTTCACTTATATAGTTAATCTCTTTTTCTGTTGGGTCAATCATGTTTATCCAACAAGCGTTTTGTATTTCTAAAATTTTTTCGACTTTGCTGTTTTCAGCGATGTAATAATTAATCATTTTGTAACCTCCAACAATATATATTTTTATTGTAATACAAAAGTATGAAGTAAGTCAACTAAATTCTTGTTAAATTTATTATTTATTTGAATTTTATTAGAATTAGTGATATAATAAAAGAAAAAAGGTTATAAATATATGATTGATTTACACACTCATTCCACTTTTTCGGACGGAACATTTTCGCCAGAGGAGTTAATTTTTG
>JAWXUN010000131.1:0-5386 GCA_044426425.1 Clostridia bacterium
CCACCGTGAGTTACCGAAAAACTGCGGTGGGAGCAAGCCCCCACCCTACAATAGAAACCCTAATCAACACGCTTAGATGGAACTCCGCCCCTACAATAAGTCAATCAGTTGGTAAATAGTACTAGCCTAAAATAAACTTCTCAACTGCTTTTGCAAAACCCATGTTTATGCAATCGTCGGTGATGTATTTGGACACAGCTTTTGCCTCGTCAATTGCGTTGCCCATGGCGACAGATGTTCCTGCCCATTTGAGCATGGATATATCATTGCTACCGTCACCAATTGTCATAACCTCGTCTTTGCTAATTCCTAAATGCTTGCAGAGTGCATTAATCCCAAGGGCTTTTGTGGCGTTTTTGTGGTTAATTTCAATGTTGTCACAAATTGATGATGTCACGCACAAATCTGCGGTTTTGTTAATTTCTTTGATAACTTCTTCTCTGATATTGCTGGGAACATAAGTTAAATTTATTTTTTGATAGTTGTTTTTTGGGTTACTCAAAAATTCTGAAATATTATCGTAATAAAAATATTTCTTGCTTAAAAAATATCTTTTGCTTTCTGGCATTTTGTGTTTAGACATAGCTGTTTCCACATCTTGTTTTAGGCTGTGGGCATTTCCGTCTAGGTAAAATTCAACATACAAATTATACTTTTCAATAATTTTTGATATTTCAATTGCTTGGCTTTGGCTAATCGATGCTTCGTATAGGCATTCGTCGGTTCTTATGTTATAAGCACCACCGCCGTTTGCTGTTATTGCATATTTAATAAAATCTAAATCGCTGATAAATGTTGGAATAAAAGTTTTAATTCTGCCAGTTGTCGGCACAATATAAACCCCTTTTGCAGAGGCTTTTTCTAAAACTTTCAGATTTTCTCTTGGTATTTCATTGTGATTTAGCAGGATAGTACCATCTAAATCAAAGGCTAACAATCTAATCATTTATATAGACTCCTTAAAAAAATGTAAAAAAATCAAAACAAAAACAGGAAAGGTTTGCCGTAGATAAAAATTTTTATCTTGGCAAAAACAAGAACAATGGAAAAGAAAAAAATATTATACATGACAGAACTCGGAATTTTAACTGCAATATTAATTTTAATGCAGTTTACACCAATCGGGTATTTAAGAATTGGCATTGTTTCAATTACTTTTATGGCTATCCCTGTTTCAGTTGGTGCAATTGTTTTGGGACCATTGGCTGGCGTTATCTTAGGTGCTGTTTTTGGAATAACTAGTTTAATTCAATGCTTTATGGGCGATGCATTTGGCATTGCACTTTTAAGCATAGACCCAGCTCTAACAGCGATATTATGCATTGTTCCAAGAGTTTTAGTTGGTTTGGCTTCAGCTTATGTTTTCAAACTATTCAAAAACAAAAAAGGCATTCTTTCTTACGCTGTTTCGGCTCTTTCTGCATCAGTTGTAAATACAGTTGGATTTATCTTTGGACTTACATTCTTGTTTGGCAACACAGAGTTCATCGGAGGTTTGATTGACACGATGGGCGGAGGAAATATTTTTGTATTCTTTATTGCCTTTGCAACTTTTAATGCAGTTATCGAAGCAATTGCTTGTTGCCTTGTTGGCGGAACTCTTTCTAAAGTTACATACAAAGCAGTTAATGCAAAATATTTATTCTAATATATTCTATCACAAAAGCCTAGTAAAATCTAGGCTTTTTCTTATTTAAAAACTATATTTTGTAACAAAATAAAAATATTACTTGATTTTCCTTTCGTTTTAGTATATCCTTATATGTGCAGAGATGCAGTCAGTCGCAAATTCCTGACTTTAAAAAAATACTAGGAGAGCAGTACAAAGATATTTTATTGTATTAGACTCTCTACGAAAGGACAATTTAATATGAAAAACAACTCAGTGCGCTTTCTGACAGAAAGTGCTATCATTGCTGCGGCTTATGTCGTTTTGACATTTGTTTCTGCGTCAATGAATCTCGCTTATTTACCACTACAATTTAGAGCATCGGAGGCACTTACGATTTTGCCGATACTCACGCCAGCGGCAATTCCTGGTTTAGCAGTTGGCTGTTTTATCTCAAACTTGGCAAGCCCAATGGGAATTATTGATTGGATTTTTGGAACAGGGGCAACACTTATAGCGGCACTAATCAGCTATAAATGCAGAAATATCACTGTTAAAAAAATTCCTGTTATATCATTCTTATCTCCAGTTGTCATCAACGCACTTGTTATCGGAATGGTAATTTCTGCGGTGTCAGATTTAGGCTCGTTCTCATTCACAAACATCAATATAGAGGCGTTTAGTCTGTGGGCATTGTCTGTTGGTCTTGGCGAGTTAGCTGTTATAGTAATACTTGGAACACCACTTTATTTCACAATGAAAAAACTACAAATTCACCAACTAAAAAAATAGAGGACTTGATAATATGATTGCAGAATTAACAAGAGAAAAAGCAAAAAAAACACCGCCAATTAGAACAATTGTATATAGTTTTGTTGTTGTAATTTTAATTGGTACAATTTTATTAACACTGCCATTTTCTTCTAATGGTGAAAGAGTTTCTATACTCGACTCAGCGTTTACGGCTACTTCTGCAACTTGTGTTACGGGACTTTCGCTTTTTGATACATACAGCACTTTCTCGTTTTTTGGACAAGCTGTCATTCTTCTACTTATACAAGTAGGAGGTTTAGGATTTGCGACATTTGCGACGGCTTTTACATTATTAATGAGAAAGAAGTTAGGTTTTAGAAATCTAATCGTTTATAGCGAGTCTGCTGGAACAAATGGACTAGATATTATTTCGCTTTTAAAAGTAGTTATTATCGTAACTTTTTCTTGCGAGCTTATCGGTGCACTGCTCTTGATGATAAGATTAGTTCCGTTATATGGTGCACTTGGTGCGTGGGCATCGTGCTTTGTTTCTATTTCTGCCTTTTGCAATGCTGGCTTTGATGTTCTTGGATTTATCGAAGGAAATTCAAGTGCCTCGGCTTTTGTTGCCGACCCACTTTTTTCGCTAACAATTTCTGCTTTAATTTTTATAGGCTCACTTGGTTTTTTGGTTATTCAAGATATATTTGTACACAAAGTTTTGTATAAAATTGAAAAAAAGCCTTATTTCAAATTAAGCTTTCATTCCCAAATCTGTTTGAGAATTTCAGCAATTCTTTTGCTTGTTGGTGCTCTTGGCTTTTTTGTGCTAGAATACAACAACACAATGAAAGACCTAAATGTTTTTGAAAAAATTATTGCATCTATTTTTCAATCTGTCAATACAAGAACAGCTGGTTTTGCCTCTGTTGATATAGGTGCACAAAATGATATAACAAAACTTTTGACAATATTTTTGATGTTTATTGGCGGTAGCCCAGGCTCAACGGCTGGTGGTATCAAGGTTACAACTTTTGTAGTTATAGCATCAACCATTGTTTCTACTATGAGAAGCCGAGAAGACGTTGTGTTTTTGTCGTGTAGATTTGCCAAAAAAACTGTCTATAAAGCGATAACGGTTATGTTTTTAGCTTTGATTGTGGTTGTCATAGACTTGATTGTACTAAACTTTTTTAACCCTATTGGCAACACCTTAGACACATTGTTTGAGTCTGTTTCTGCTTTTGCAACAGTTGGACTCTCGACAGGAGTTACGGCAGATTTGAATATAATAGGCAAAATTGTTATAATAATCACCATGTTTTTAGGTCGTGTTGGCCCTGCATCTTTCGGAATTGCTATCCTTTTAAAAGGTAGTAAGAGGGGCGAAACGATATATCCAGAGGGAAGAATGCTAATTGGTTAAACAAAATGTATATTTTTAGATACAAAATATGTTTAAATTGCTAAAATTTTATAAAAGTTTTCCAAAAGTACTTTACAGTTCGGCAAAAAAGTATTAGAATATAGATATGCACATAAATAGTTATGTGATAATAAAATTTTTATTAAATTTTTTAGGAGGCTTATAAATGGCAAGACACATGAAAACTATGGATGGTAACAACGCTGCTGCTCACGTATCTTATGCGTTTACAGACGTTGCTGCTATATATCCTATCACTCCATCTTCTGTTATGGCTGACGAAACTGATAAATATGCTTCAGTAGGCAGAAAAAATCTTTTCGGACGAGAAGTAAAAGTAACAGAAATGCAATCAGAAGCAGGTGCAGCAGGTGCTGTTCATGGTTCGCTAACAGCAGGTGCTCTAACAACTACATATACAGCATCACAAGGTTTGCTCCTTATGATTCCTAATATGTATAAAATGGCTGGTGAACTTTTACCAAGTGTTATCCATGTTTCTGCAAGAACTCTTGCTACTCATGCACTAAACATCTTTGGTGACCACTCAGATATATATGCTTGCCGTCAAACTGGTTATGGTATGCTTTGTGCTAATAGTCCACAAGAAGTTATGGACTTAGGTGCAGTAGCTCACCTTGCAGCGATTAAAGGCAAAGTTCCATTCGTACATTTCTTTGATGGATTTAGAACATCTCACGAAGTTCAAAAAATCGAAGTTTGGGATTACGAAGACCTTAACGATATGCTTGACTGGGACGCAGTTGATGCATTCAGAAGAAACGCTTTAAACCCAGAGCATCCAGTTCTTCGTGGACAAGCTCAAAATGGCGACATTTTCTTCCAAGCTAGAGAAGCTTGTAATAAATATTACGACGCTGCTCCAGATGTTGTTGTTGACTACATGAATCAAGTTAACGCAAAAATCGGTACAGATTACAAACCATTCAACTACTATGGTGCTCCTGATGCTGAAAAAGTTATCATCGCTATGGGTTCAGTTTGCGAAACAATCGAAGAAGTTATCGATTATATGCTTGCAGCTGGTGAAAAAGTTGGTCTAGTAAAAGTTAGAATGTACAGACCTTTTGTTGCTAAATACTTGCTTGATGTTATGCCTGAAACAGTTAAAAATATCACTGTTCTAGACAGAACAAAAGAGCCTGGTGCTATCGGCGAACCACTATTCCTAGATGTTTTAGCTGCTATTAATGGTACACCATTTGGTGCTTGCCCTCTATATTCAGGTAGATACGGTCTTGGTTCAAAAGACACAGCTCCAAACTCAATCTTTGCTGTTTACGAAAATATGTCAACAGAAACTCCTAAAAAACTATTCACAATCGGTATCGAGGACGACGTTACTCATCTTTCTCTTCCAAGAGTTAAAAATGACGACACTGCTCCAAAAGGAACAACTTCATGTAAATTCTGGGGTCTTGGTTCTGATGGTACTGTTGGTGCTAACAAAAACTCAATCAAAATCATCGGTGACCATACAGATATGTATGCTCAAGGTTATTTTGACTATGATTCAAAAAAATCTGGTGGCTTAACAATTTCTCACTTAAGATTTGGTACTGCTCCAATTAAATCAA
>JAWXUN010000132.1:0-5353 GCA_044426425.1 Clostridia bacterium
TTCGCCAAATGGGCTAGATTGGTTCTACGAGGACGGTTTTGCCTATACACCGCTATCCACAATTTATGAGAACGGCACAAGAACTTTGTGGCATAAAATTGAGCGTCCTAGTGTTTTGGTAGATGAATATGGACGAGCAGAATATTTAGCAATGGCTGTTATTGATATTTGGAAAGAAATAGATTATCCCAATGATAATCACAGCTCAAAAAGCCAAATACTTCCTCTGGTTGTTCATAAAAGAACAAAAATATTAAATGAATTGCCAGTAGAAGAAAGTGTAGACAAAATCAATGTTTTGTTATATAATGAAGATAATTTTATTGCAAGCAGAGATTTAGACTTGTCTAGTGTGATTTTTGGTGCTCCAGATTGTGTGAACTTTGGCAGTGGTGCAAAAGTTATAAATTCTTCTGAAACTGAAGAAGGCTTGATTTTGACATTTAAAGGCGAAAAAACAGGTCTAAAAAACAGAGATGTAGATTTTGCAGGCAAGATAATAGCAAAAACAAACGAGGGTGACTTGGTTGTTGCTTATGTAAAATTATATTAACATAATAATCAAGTTGCTATAGTTTTAGTTAGAAAGAGAGGAAGTTATGTATAAATCCATAAAAGATTTTGGAGTTGTAGGTAATGGAATTTTAGATGAAACATATTTAATTCAAAAAGCAATTGATGAGGTTTCTCAAACTGGCGAAACACTATTTTTCCCAAAAGGTGTCTATAAAACAGCAACGCTTTTTTTGAAAAACGACACGCATATACACTTAGCATCAAATGCCTTAATTCAGTCGGTGGAAGATGTCAGCTTGTATAGCGACGATATTGAACCAGCGGTTGAAGCACCTGGTTTTACAAAATGCCTGCTAAATGCTGTAAATGTCAACAACATAAGCATAAGCGGAAGTGGCACGATTGACGGAATGGGTCAACTTTTTAGCAAGTTGCCTAGACCTATGCTAATTCGTTTTGTTAAATGCAAAAATATTATTTTTAGAGATGTACATCTAAAAAATTCTGCCTCGTGGTGTTGTCATCTAATTGAGTGCGAGGATATCAATATAGACGCTGTCAATCTATATAACCATGTTCAGCATAACAACGACGGTTTTGATTTGGATAGTTGCAAAAATGTTAGAATTTCAAATTGTAATATAAACACACAAGATGATAGTATTTGTCTAAAAAGCACCACTGATACTCTTTGCGAAAATATAACTATAACAAATTGTGTAATCTCTAGCGAAACGGCAACATTTAAACTTGGGACATCGTCAAAGACAGGTTTTAGAAATATTGTTATGAGTAATTGTACTTTTACAAATTGCATAATGGGAACTATCAAACTGTTGATGGTAGATGGTGGAATTATCGAAAATGTTGTTATTTCTAATATAGTTATGCAAGATGTTGGCAGTCCTTTGTTTATTAGGCTTGGCATGAGAAATCTAAAGTTTGAAAAACCAGAAGAAATGAACCACGGAAGTATTGCGGGCAATAAAAATGGTGAGGCATCTGGCTATATCAGAAATATAAGTATCTCTAATATTTGTGCAAATGTCAAAGCCGACAAAGATAGAATGCCGATTATGATTAGCGGAATTCCGAGTGCTAGTATAGAAGATGTTAGGCTTGATAATATCAATATCAGTTTTGCTGGACTTGGCACAGAAGAGGACAGAAACAACTTTGTTGACGAAGACCCATATAGATATCCAGAGCAAGGACGTTTTGGAGTTTTGCCTGTTTGGGGAATTTATGCAAGGCATATAAATAATTTGAATATTTCTAATATGGAATTAAAAGTTATTGGTGAAGATGCAAGAGATATTTCTTGTTTTAAAGATATAAAAGAGCTAAAAGTAACTAATTCTAATATATAAATTTTTGCTTTAGGCGAAAAAAATGGCGAGCGTATTATTTTTACGCTTGCCATTTTTTAAATTAATATCAAGTTTTTCCTTGTGTTAAGGATATTTGTATTTTGAACTTGTCTATTGGTATGAAGTGTTTTGTGTAGACAATTAGCTTGTTTTCGCCGTCATATAGATTGTCTTGTATCATCATAAAAGAGTTGTGTTCGGACAACTTGTGCTTGCTTGCGGTAAAATTGCCTGTTGTGCTATAAGAAAAAGTGTTTGTAGCGGTGCTTGCGATTGTATAAACTGTCTCTTCCAAATATTCTTTCAAACTTTCGTTTTGGTTTAAATCTATTCCATTAGCCGATATTGTTTCTATTGGTATAAAACTTAGGGAATAAGCTACTACTTTTCCGTCTTTTTTGTACCACCTGTCTGCTATTATAATAGCAGCTGTCTTTTGTTGTATGCTTTCTGTCATAAAATCAGATGGAATTTCTATTCTAAATTCTAATTCCAAATCATCATATTTTCCCTCGCAACAAGCACGAAGGGGGTGTTGTATACCGGTTAACTTGCGGATATCGCTACCTATTTTCGAATTTTTAATAAAATTTCCCTTTCCTCTAACTAAAGTAATTAAATCATCTTCTTGCAACAGAGCTAGGGAACGGCGAAGAGTCATTCGGCTTACATTCATTGTTTTTGCAAGTTCTGGTTCTGACGGCAACTGCGAGCCAACTGGAAAAGTTCCGTCCTTTATCATTGAATATAGTGAGTTGTAGACTTCAACGTGTTTCAAAATTTTTGGTAGTGCACTAGACAAGTTGTAATCATCCATATTATGCCTCCTAAACAAATAATAAGATGTATATATTGTGGACTAAAAAAGCAGATTTGTCAAGTAGTTTTAGAAAAGTTTTTTATTTGTCTAAAAAGTTTTTTTGAAATTAGGGTAAAAAAAGCATGGTTTTGGGCTTAAAAGGGCTATTTTAGTTCTACAAAGAACCAAATTCACGTATTTGTCAAAAACTTCCATTAATATTTGTCTAGTATTACGTATAGACAATAGACAAGTTATGTGGTATTATACAAGTACAACATAAAACGAAAACAAATTATACAAGATTTTAAAAAAGGAGAACAGGTTATGCAAAACTATTCAGGAGACGCAAACTTACAATACCACATTCAAACAAGACCAGGTGAGGTTGGAAAATACGTTATTCTTCCAGGTGACCCAAAGAGATGCGAAAAAATTGCAAGACATTTTGATAATCCAGTCCTAATCGCAGACAGCAGAGAGTATGTTACTTATACAGGTTATTTAGACGGAGAAAAAGTTAGCGTAACTTCAACAGGTATCGGCGGCCCATCGGCATCAATCGCAATGGAAGAACTTGTTAAATGCGGAGCGGATACATTTATAAGAGTTGGAACTTGCGGAGGAATTGACCTTGATGTTAAAGGTGGCGATATCGTAATCGCAACTGGTGCTATAAGAATGGAAGGCACAAGCAAAGAGTATGCACCAATCGAGTTTCCAGCTGTTGCAGATTTAGATGTAACAAACGCATTAGTCAAAGCAAGCAGAAAACTAGAGCAAACATATCACACAGGAGTTGTTCAGTGCAAAGATGCTTTTTATGGACAACACGACCCAGAGATTATGCCAGTTAGCTACGAACTAATCAACAAGTGGGAAGCATGGAAAAGACTCGGATGTAAAGCATCAGAAATGGAGTCGGCAGCACTATTTGTTGTAGCAAGCCACTTAAAAGTACGTTGTGGTTCAAACTTTTTGGTAGTAGGAAATCAAGAGAGAAACACTCTTGGACTAGAAAATCCAATTGTACACGACACAGAAATAGCAATCAAAGTTACGGTAGAAGCACTCAGAGAATTGATTAAACAAGACAATAGTAATTAAGAATTATTGTATATGGAACGGGCAATCCGTTCCATAGATATAAGAGAAAGGGTATTGAAATGAGCATTTTATTAAACATACTTGGAATGGTAGTTATTTTAGGAATAATGTTTTTACTTTCCAAAAACAAAAAGAAAATTCCTGTTAAATTAATCATAAAAGCGGTTATTATTCAGTTTATAATAGCTATAATATTAGTAAAAATCCCATTAGGAGCAACTGTTGTTGGCAAAATATCAGACTTTGTAACAGAGATTATCACATCAGGACAAAGTGGTCTTAGCTTTGTGTTCGGTTCACTCGCAGATAGTTCTGCATCAGCAGGATTTATCTTTGCTGTAACAGTTTTAGGAAACATTGTTTTCTTATCGGCACTCGTAGCACTATTGTATTACCTTGGCGTTCTTGGTTTTATTATAAAATGGATTGGCAAAGGAATTGGCAAAATTTTGGGAACAAGCGAAGTAGAGAGCTTTGTTTCTGTTGCTAATATGTTCTTAGGTCAAACAGACAGCCCAATTTTGGTTGGAAAATACATCGGCAGAATGACAGACAGCGAAATCATGGTTGTTCTAGTTTCAGGAATGGGCAGTATGTCTGTTTCAGTTCTTGGTGGATATGTCGCAATGGGCATACCAATGGAATATCTCTTAATCGCCAGTGCCCTTGTCCCAATTGGCAGTATCATTATGGCGAAAATGCTTATCCCACAAACAGAAGATGTAGTCCACATCAGCAATATCAAAATGGACAACAAAGGAAATAACTCGAATGTTATCGAAGCAATTTCAGAAGGTGCAACAACTGGCATGAAAATTGCAGCAAGTATCGCAGCGGTTCTTATCGCAATGGTTGCACTTGTCGCAATGCTAAACAAAGGTTTTGGACTAGTTGGAATTAGCCTAGAGCAAATATTCTCTTATATATTCGCACCGTTTGCATTTTTCTTAGGTGTAGACCTTGAGCAAGTTTTGCCAATCGGAGAGTTACTTGGTAGCAAACTTGTAATGAACGAGTTCATTGCATTTGAATCTCTTGGCAAAATAATTTCTAGCATGGACGCAAGAACAGGCATGATTACAACAATTTCTCTATGCGGATTTGCAAACATTGCTAGTCTTGGAATTTGTGTTTCTGGTATCGCTATGATTTGCCCAGAAAAAAGAACAGTATTGGCAAAAAATGTGCTAAAAGCTATGATAGGCGGCGTTGCAGTTAGTTTGTTCAGTGCAATGATTGTTGGCATAGTATCAATTTAATAACGAGATTAAGCGTTCCCCACGCTTAACATTTAGATAAACCCTCTCTTTTTATGTCGAATGGGAACTGGTTTTCAGTTCCCAAAGATATAAATATTAACAAGATAACGAGATTAAGCGACAAAACGCTAACGCTTAGTGAAAAGTGAAGAGTGAAGAGTGAAAAGGTAATGCGAAATCCTAGCGGATTTTTGATTTAAAAAATTTTAATAAAGAAATCTTTGATTTCCACCAAACTTATTAACTATTACTTGTTACTTATTACTTAGATTAGACTCCCCACGCTTAACATTTAGATAAAC
>JAWXUN010000133.1:0-5343 GCA_044426425.1 Clostridia bacterium
AACATCAAGGAGAAATTAATGTCAAAATTAAGCGATATTTCATATATAAAAGAACTAATGTCAAAGCATGGCACAAACTTTTCAAAATCACTGGGACAAAATTTTTTGATTAACCCAAATGTCTGCCCAAAAATGGCAGAAAATTGTGATGGCGAAAATGGTGTTATAGAAGTTGGAACAGGCGTTGGCGTTTTAACCTACGAGCTTTCTCAAGTTTCTAAAAAAGTTGTGGCTGTTGAGCTAGACAAAAAACTTTTGCCAATACTAGAAGAAAGTTTGAGCGACTGCGACAACGTAAAAATCATCAATAACGATATTCTAAAAATTGATTTGCACAAACTGATTGAAGAAGAGTTTGGGGGCGAAAAAGTTTCTGTGTGTGCCAATTTGCCATACTACATAACATCGCCTGTTATCATGAGGCTTTTAGAAGAAAAATTGCCACTAAAAGCAATTACTGTTATGGTGCAAAAAGAGGCTGCAACCAGACTCTGTGCCGAACCAGGTACAAAAGACTGCGGAGCTATCAGTGCCGCTGTGAGATATTACTGCGAGCCAGAAATTCTCTTTCAAGTAGGCAGAGGCAGTTTTATGCCATCGCCAAAGGTAGACTCTACCGTTATAAAACTAAATGTTTTAGACAAACCACCAGTTGACGTGGCTGACCAAAAAACTTTTTTTAAAGTAGTAAAATCATCTTTTGCACAAAGGAGAAAAACAATCCTAAATTCGCTTGCAAGCGGAATGGCAATACCAAAAGATGAACTAAAAATAGCTTTGGCAACTGCCGAGATAGAAGAAAACAAACGTGGCGAAGCCCTAAGCATGGAAAAATTAGCAAGACTATCAAATGCGATTTTTGAAAGGACAATTATAAAATGAGAAGATATTTGCGAAAAACATTTTTATTGATACTAATAACTTTGGCATCTGTTTCTATCTTTATAGGAATGATTGCAGGGCCTTTTGGCTATACAGAAATCTCGATAGGCTTTTCAGTTGCAGGCATAATATTTTCTTGCGTAATAATCGGCTTTTCGCTTGTCAACTGGACAAAATCCAGAAAAAGAAAAATGTAACAAAAACAATTTAATACAAAACAAAGGAAAAAATATAAATGAGTGATTACAAATTAGTTGCCCCTTGCCTTTTAGGTGCAGAGGGCTTGGTCGCAGAAGAACTGCGAAACATGGGACTAGAAAACGTCAATGCCCAAAACGGACGAGTTGTCTTTGACGGCTCAAAACAAGCTATGATAAAAGCCAACATCGGCTCAAGATATGCCGAGAGAATTTTAATTCAACTTGGCGAGTTTAACGCTTTAACTTTCGAGGATTTGTTCCAAGGCACAAAGGCTTTGCCATGGGAAGAATTTATTTCTAAAAAATTCGCCTTTCCTGTAAAAGGAAACTGTCTTTCTAGCCAACTAGCAAGTGTGCCAGACTGTCAGGCTATCATCAAAAAAGCGATAGTAGAAAGACTCAAGCAATCATATAGAGTTGATTGGTTTGAAGAAACTGGGGCACTCACACAAGTTCAGTTTTTGATTATGAAAGACAAAGTCAGCCTGATGATTGACACAAGTGGTGCAGGACTACACAAAAGAGGTTACAGAAAACACTCCACAAGTGCACCGATAAAAGAAACTTTGGCCGCTATGATGGTTAAACTCGCAAGAGTCCGTGAGGACGGCACGTTCTTTGACCCATTCTGTGGTTCGGGCACTTTGCTTGTCGAGGCGGCAACTTATGCACACAACATTGCACCAGGACTAAGACGTCAATTTATAGCAGAAACTTGGGGCGAAGAACTTATTTGGAAAGATGAGCGAGAGAGATTTAAATCGCTTATCAAAAAAGATATCGCATTCGAGGCGTTTGGCAGTGACATAGACGAAAAAGCAATTGAACTTGCAACAGAGAACAGCCGAAAAGCTGGTGTACTCAGAAAAATCCACATAGAAAAAAGAGATATAAAAGATTTTTCAAATGTTGGGCAATACGGCTGTGTGGTTACAAACCCACCTTATGGCGAAAGACTTTTGGATATCAAAAGTGCAAGAGAAGTTTATAAAACAATGGGCAGAGTTTTTGAACCAAAAAGAGGTTGGTCGTATACTATTATAAGTCCAGAAGAGGACTTTGAGGGGGTCTTTGGCAGAAAAGCCGATAGACGCAGAAAACTCTATAACGGCATGATTAAGTGCCAAGTGTATATGTACTACAAATAATCAAATTGCTATAAAAAAACGTCAGGGGAAAAAATGAGATATATTTTTATAATAAATCCAACAGCTGGAGCCATTGATATAACTGAAAAAGCCAAGGAAATAGTCAACAATTTTTTTGAGAATCGCAATGAATTGCATTACAAAATTTATGTAACTTCTTATAGGGGCGAAACTATTGATATCGTTAAAAAAGAGGCTTTTTCTGGCGAAAAATTGAGAGTTTTTGGTTTTGGCGGAGATGGAACTTTGTCAGAACTTGTAAGTGCTGCAAAGATTTATAAAAATGTTGAGATTGGAATTTTTCCAACTGGCAGTGGCAACGATTACATAAAAAGTTATGGCACTCATAGTGATTTTATCAATTTTGAAAATCAAGTTTTTGGTGATAGTATCGAGGTTGACACAATTGAGTCTAACGAAGGAACTTTTATAAACATTTGTTCCATGGGCTTAGATGCAAAAGTTGGCTACGGCATGAACAAGTTTAAGGGTAAACCTTTTATAAACGGTGCAATGTGCTATAACCTTGCCTTGGCATCTGCCCTTTTGCAAAAAATTGGCGACAATGTTTCTGTCAAAATCCACAGCAAAGACGGCATAAAAGAATACAAAGACAATTTTCTTTTTATATTAGCAGCAAGCGGAAAAGCCTATGGCGGTGGATATTACGGTGCACCAAAAGCTGTTACTAATGACGGACTTTTGGATTTTGTTTTGATAAAAACTCCGCCATACCGAAAACTCTTGAGCCTAATAAATGTCTACAAAAAAGGTGAGCATATAGAAAATTCAAAGTTCAAAGACTATCTAATCTATTGCACAGGCACAAAGATTGAGGTTGAAACAGAAAAAGCAATTTTTTGTAGCTGTGACGGCGAATGTACCCAAACAACAAATAACACATTTAAAATTGGCGAATACAAAGTTAACTTTATTTTGCCAAAAAACCTTGTTTAATAAAGAATAAATTTATATAAAAAAAGGGGAATTATTATGTACGTACCAAACGAAAAAAGATATGACGAAATGGAATACAAAAGATGTGGAAACAGCGGAATTAAACTCCCTCGTGTGTCCCTCGGTCTTTGGCACAACTTTGGAACAAATGATAGCTTTACAAATCAACAAGAGATGATTTTCAAGGCTTTTGACTTGGGCATAACTCACTTTGACATTGCTAACCACTACGGCCCTATACCTGGTTCTGCCGAAGAAAATTTTGGAAAAATCCTCAAAAACGACCTCAGAGGATACAGAGATGAACTCATGATTTCAACAAAAGCTGGCTACGAAATGTGGGCTGGCCCTTATGGCACAAAACATGGTTCAAGAAAATATTTGATTGCAAGTTTAGACCAAAGTCTCAAGAGATTAGGGCTTGACTATGTCGATATTTTTTATCACCACTGCCCAGACGAAGAAACTCCGCTAGAAGAAACAATGTCCGCACTTAGCGACATGGTTAAACAAGGAAAAGCACTATATGTAGCTCTTTCAAATTATCGTAGCAAAAGAACAAGAGAAGCTGCCGAAATTCTCAAAAGAAACGGAACTCCTCTTTTAATTCACCAACCAAGATACAGTATGCTTGACAGATGGGTTGAAACAGACGGACTATTAGACACACTTGACGAAGTTGGTGCTGGAAGTATTTGCTTTAGCCCACTTGCACAAGGACTTCTCACAGACAAATATATCAAAGGTATCCCTGCTGGTAGCCGTGCAACAAGAAACCATTTTTTGAAAGAAACAAGCATCACAGAAGAGCTTGTTGACAAAGCGGTTAAGCTGAACGAAATAGCACAAAACAGAGGTCAAAGCCTTGCACAAATGGCTTTATCTTGGGTTTTGCGTGGCGATAGAGTAACAACAGTTTTGATCGGAGCAAGTAGCAAAGAACAAATCATAGACAACTGCAAATGCACCGAACACCTAGATTTTTCGGCAGAAGAACTAGCAAAAATAGATGAGATAATTTTGTAATATTTTTACGAAATTAAATTATATTATTGTATGGGCTCCACCCCTATAATCGGTAACTTAAGAAATTGATAATTGATAATTAATAATTGATAATGACTGTGAAATCCTTACGGATTTTTTGAATGTAGGGTTGGGGCTTGCTCCAACCGTGGGTTTAACAATATATAATTAAGAAATCGCAAGATTTCCGCCACAATTATCAATTATCAACTATCAATTGTCAATTACAACTGTCAATTAATAATTCCTTAAGTTCCCACGTATGGCGTCGTTCCCTACATAATAAAACAACTACTAAAAAAGGACGAATATGTATTTACCAATAAACAAAAAAGAAATGCTCGAAAGGGGCATTACACAGCCAGATTTTGTCTATATAACAGGCGACGCTTATGTAGACCACCCCTCTTTTGGCACGGCGATAATCTCTCGTGTGTTAGAAAGCGAGGGTTTTAGCGTTTGCATAATTCCACAGCCTGACTGGAGAAATCCAAAGAGTATAGATGTTTTTGGCGAACCAAAACTTGGCTTTTTGGTGTCTGCTGGCAATATGGACTCCATGGTTAACCATTATTCAGTTAGCAAAAAAAGACGTAAAAAGGACTTTTATAGTCCAAATGCCGAGATGGGCAAACGCCCTGACTATGCAACAATTGTCTATGGAAATTTAATCAGACAGACATACAAAAAAACACCGATTATTATTGGCGGAATAGAGGCAAGCCTAAGACGTTTATCTCACTACGACTATTGGTCGGATACTGTTAAACGCTCTGTTTTGCTAGATAGCAATGCCGATTTGCTTATATATGGAATGGGCGAAAAGGCTATTGCAGAAGTCGCTCACAGCCTGAAAAACGGAATTGAAATCAAAGACATTAACTTTGTAAAAGGTACAGTTTTCAAGACGAATATTCCAGAGTTTATCCCAGATGCAACAAAACTGCCAGGCTTTGACAAAATCACAACATCAAAAGAGATGTATGCAAAAAGTTTTTATAAACAATACCAAAACACAGACCCATTCACGGCAAAAACCCTTGTGGAGTCTTATGGCAGAGAGCTTTTTGTTATTCAAAATTCACCTCAACCACCGCTCACAATGTCCGAAATGGACGCAGTCTATGCCT
>JAWXUN010000134.1:0-5298 GCA_044426425.1 Clostridia bacterium
AAGAATTGACAAATCCAGAAAGCTTATGAAAGGCGACAAATCACTTGTTGTAGAAGTTGAGTTTTTAGAAATAGTCAAAGAGGCACTAGAAAATGGAAAAACTGCAAGAAGTGTTGAGTGCACAGAGGACGAGGCAAAGCTCTTGGAAACAGTTAATCTTTTGACAAATAAACCTATTATATATGCAGCGAATATGAGTGATGACGACTTTGTAAACGGTGTTGAGGACAACGAAAGACTTGCGAGAGTTAAAGAAATTGCAAAAACAGAAAACGCTATCGTTCTTCCAATTTGTGCAGAGATAGAGGCAGAAATTTCTTCTATGGATAAAGAAGAAAAAGAGATGTTCTTGTCCGAAATGAACCTAGAAAAATCTGGTCTTGACAGACTTATCACAGCTTGTTACGATTTGCTTGGGTTAATTTCTTATCTAACCGCTGGAAAACAAGAGGTTAGAGCGTGGACTATCACAAAAGGAACAAAAGCTCCGCAAGCTGCTGGAAAAATCCACACAGATTTTGAGAGAGGATTTATCAGAGCAGAGGTTATTGCGTTTAACGATTTAATGGAGTGTGGCACGATGACTGCTGCAAAAGAAAAAGGCTTGGTTGGTTCAGAGGGAAAAGAGTATGTGATGAAAGACGGCGATATTGTGCTGTTTAGATTTAATGTATAATTCTTTTTATGAATAATTTATATGCGGTTTTGTAAAATAATGCAAGTTGTTATACCACTAAACTTCATTTTGCTCAAAAATACAAGAAGAAAATGTTACAAATTGTAATATTTTCTTCTTTTTTTGTTGTTAATTTAGATATATATTAATTCTAAATAATCATCAAAACTGTTCAAAACATTAAAATGTTTTGAAATTGTGAAAAAAATATTAATTCCTATTGACATTTTAACATGATAGTACTAGAATAAGGTTATGCATTAAAAAATGTATACAATATGCAAAACACGAAAGGAACAAAGGAAAATGAAAAAATTATTAGCAACTCTTTCTGCTATGGTTTTGATGTTAAGTATGGTTGGCTGTGCAGCTAGCGAAACTGAGTCAAGCACAAGTAGTGAGAGCACAAGTTCAGAGTCTACTTCTTCTTCAGAAGAAAGCAGCGATGGCGAAAAAATCGTTTCTATCGCAAAAGAAGTTGACGCTATTTCAATGAACTCAATGTACGCAACAGACGGTATGTCTTTCGAAACAATCCATAACACAATTGACGGTCTTATGAATGTTGATGCAGATGGTAACTTAATCGCTGGTATCGCTGAGTCTTACACAGAGAGCGAAGACGGTTTAGTTTACACATTTACACTTAGAGATGCAGTTTGGTCAAACGGCACAGCAGTAACAGCTGCTGACTTCGTATTCGCTTGGCAAACAGCTATCACAAACCCAGAGGCAGAGTATAACTATCTATTCACAGCAGGTAACGCTTCTGTTTTAAATGCAGACGAAGTTCTAGCTGGTACAATGGATAAATCAGAGCTTGGTATCGTAGCTATCGACGATTACACTCTAGAAGTTACACTTTCACAAAGAACATCATATTTCTTAAGCTTAATGGCTTTCCCAGTTTTCTTCCCAGTTAACGAAGAATTCTATCTAGCACAAGGAACAGACGGTTCTGACTATGCTTTAACACCTGACAACCTAATTTCTTGCGGTGCTTATATCTGCACAAATTGGGAAAGAGATACAAAAATTGAGTATGTAAAAAATGAAGACTATTGGGATGCTGACGCTGTTCAAGTTGATGGCCTAATTGTTAACATCATTCCAGATGCTTCTGCAAGTGCTATCGCTTTCGAGGCTGGAGATGTTTCTTTCACAAAAATTACATCAAACCAAATCGACGCTTATGCTGATTCAGATGAATTTACACAAATTCTTGATGGTTACCTATGGTACCTACAACCAAACATGGGTGAAGACGCTGTTAACCCAGCAATGCAAAACCAAAACTTCCGTATCGCTCTAGCTTATGCAACATCTAAAGAAGAGCTTTGCTCAGACGTTCTTAAAGATGGTTCTGTTCCTGGTAACGGTTTCGTTCCAACAGCACTTGCAACAGGCCCAGACGGAGAAGATTTCCGTGAAACAGCTGGCGACACTTATGCAACAGATATCGAACTAGCTCAAGAGTATTATGCAAAAGCTTGTGAAGAACTAGGCGTTGACAACATTACAATCGAGTTAATGTATGAAACTGCTGACCCTGCACAAACAGCTGCTACATACCTACAAGGTATGCTTATGTCAAACCTTCCTGGTTTAACAGTTACAATGAACGCACAATCTAAAGAGGCTCGTATCGAACTTCAAAAAGACCGTGCATTCGATATCGTTCTTACACGTTGGGGACCAGACTATGCTGACCCTACAACTTACCTAAACCTTATGATGACAGGCAACTCATACAACTATGGTGACTGGTCAAATGCTGAATACGATGCAATCATGCAAGAAGCAAGCGACACAGCAGATTTATCAACTCGTTGGGAACTACTTCTTGAAGCAGAGGCAATCATTGTTGAAGAATGCCCAATAATTGCTGTATTCCAAGTTGGTGGTGCATCTCTTGTTGAAGAGGGCGTAACAGGTATCGAGGTTCACGCAGTTGGTGTTCCTTATGTTTACAAAAACATTAATATTGAATAATTGATTATTGTTCAAATATAGCGTATTAAACACATTGTGGTGTAAAAATCACGATGTGTTTATAGCTATTTTTAGTGAAAAATGAAAAATGAAGAGAAATCTTCACGCAACTTCATTTTTCACTCTTCACTAAAATTGAGAAATAAATTAAGGAGAATGATTTATGAACAAATCTACACTAAAGTATATTGGCAAGCGTCTTTTAATCTCTGCTGCCACTTTGCTTATCATAGTTGCAATTTTGTTCCTTATGCTTAAATTGATGCCTGGTACACCTTTTAACGATGAAAAGTTGACAGAAACACAAATTGAGGCAATTTATGAAAAGTATGGACTAGACCAACCTGTCTATGTTCAGTTTGTTACGTATGTAGGAAATATGCTCCAAGGCGACTTTGGAGAGTCTTATTCAGTTAACAAAGGATATCAAGTTATTGATATGGTTTTGCCACGTATCGGCTTGTCTTTTGGAATTGGTATTGCTGCGGTTATTTTGGGAACGCTGATAGGTGTTATGCTCGGAATTTTTGCAGCACTTAGAAAAAATACAATATGGGACAGCTTGGCAACTGCTTTTGCTGTTTTGGGTGTTAGTGTGCCGTCCTTCGTTTTTGCTTTGTTGTTACTGCTGTTGTTTGGTCTTCAGTTACCGGCTTGGTTCAATTTGGACTCGGCTTTGTTACCAATCAGATACGACTCTAGCAACATGATTATGTCCTTGGTTTTGCCGGTTATAGCCTTGTCACTAAGCGTTGTTGCAAACGTCGCAAGGTTCACAAGATCAGAGATGATTTCTGTTATGGCAAGCGACTATATCGCTTTGGCAGAGGCAAAGGGTCTTGATAGAGGAACTGTTATCAGAAAACACGCAATCAGAAATACACTTATCCCTATCATCACAATCTTAGGTCCTATCATGGTTAATCTTATGACTGGTTCAATGGTTTTAGAGCAAATTTTCTCTATCCCTGGACTTGGTTCACTTCTAATAAAAAGTATTCAATCAAATGACTACAATGTCGTTATGGCGGTTTCGTTCTTATATAGCGTGCTATATGTTGTAATGATGCTTGTTATTGATATTTCTTATGGAATTATCGACCCAAGAATTAGACTAGGAAAGGGTGATAAATAATGAATAAAACTATAGAAAAAACAGATGCAATTACAGAAAATATTGAAAAAACAGAGATAGTTTTTTCAACTGACGATTTTGAATTTGTTGGAGAGCATCACGATATTTACCACGAAAAAGCTCTGCCGGTAACATCGTTCTGGAGTGATTTCTTTAAAAGACTAGTAAAAAATAAAGGTGCTTGCGTTGGCGGAATTTTTATTTTGATTATTGTTGTAATGTCAATCGTTGGTCCTTTGATGTCAAGCTATGCTTATGACAAAATCGACATGACAATCGCAAACCAATTGCCAAGCTGGGAACATCCTTTTGGTACAGATGCTTTTGGACGTGACCTTTGGGTGCGTGTGTGGCGTGGTGCACAAATCTCTTTGTTTGTTGCTGTTGCCGCTGTTCTAATCGACATTTGTTTTGGTATGATTTATGGTCTTACAAGTGGATATTTTGGTGGAAAAATTGACACTATCATGCAACGTATTCAAGAAATCATAAACTCAATTCCATCACTTGTTATTCTTTCACTTTTGATTTTGGTTATGGATGCATCGCTTTACACAATCATTATCGCCCTTATGATAACAGGTTGGATTGGCATGAGCCGTATCTCTCGTGCTCAAGTTCTAAAGATAAAAGAAGAAGAATTTGTGTTGGCGTCAAAAACTTTGGGAGCTGGCAGTGGTTTTATCTTATTCAAAAACATTTTGCCAAATATTTTTGGACAACTTATCATTATGTCTATGTTCTCAATTCCAAACGCAATTTTCTATGAAGCATTTTTGGCTTTTGTAGGACTCGGTGTTCCAAGTCCAGAGGCTTCGCTTGGTACATTGGTTAACGAGGGTTATAAAAATATTTTGGTTTATCCACACATGGTAATTACACCAATTATCGTCTTGGCAATTTTAATGCTAAGCTTCAACCTTTTGGCTGATGGTTTGCGTGATGCCTTCGACCCAACAATGAAGGAGATGTAAGCTATGGAAAAGAAAGAAAAAATCCTTAAAATCAGAGATTTAAATATTTCGTTTAAAACTGACGGCGGAAAAGTTAACGCTATTCGTGGAGTTAACTTCGACTTACACAAAGGCGAAACTATCGCTATTGTTGGTGAGTCTGGTTCAGGAAAATCAGTTACAACAAAGGCTATTATGGGAATTTTGGCTGGTAATGGTTCGATTGACAGTGGTTCTATTGAGTATCGCTGGGAAGACGAATACACTGGCGAAACAAAAGAAGTTGACATTGTTAAGCTTAACGAAAAAGAACTTCAAAAAGAAATCCGTGGCAGAAAAATCGCAATGGTTTTTCAAGACCCAATGACTTCTTTGAACCCAACAATGACAATTGGCAAACAAATTATGGAGCCAATGATTTATCATTATAAAAAATCTAAGAAAGAGGCTTATGCAAAAACACTTGAGCTTTTAGAGCTTGTTGGAATAACAGATGCAGAGTCCCGCATGAAAAACTATCCTCACCAATTATCAGGTGGTAT
>JAWXUN010000135.1:0-5294 GCA_044426425.1 Clostridia bacterium
TAAAGATTGTGCACATCTCATTAAAGCGAGCGAAGAACGAGGAGAACAACCAAGAGCAACATCTGGGTGTGACCTTGTTTTTACAACCATATTAGTTATATACTCTATAACAGTTTTGTAAACTGTGACAGTTTTAATTTGTTCTTGTACGGATAGAATGCTATTTCTAGAAATAATGCTGTCAAGGCTTGGTGATAATTCTGGGTTTTTATACAATTCTAGCATTTTAATTTCATCTTGAAAATTAGGATATCCAAGAGAAATTTTCATCGTAAATCTGTCAAGCTGTGCTTCTGGAAGAGGGAATGTTCCAGAATTTTCGATTGGGTTTTGAGTAGCAATAACCATAAAAGGCTCTGGTACTTTAAATGTTTTGCCATCGAGTGAAATATTGTGTTCTTCCATAACTTCTAAAAGTGCGGATTGTGTTTTTGGAGTAGCTCTGTTGATTTCGTCAACTAGCAATAAGTTTGTCATAACAGGACCTTTTACATAATTTGCCTCACCAGTATTAATGTCAAACATATTAAATCCCAAAATGTCGCCAGGCAACAAGTCGGACGTACATTGAACTCTAGCAAAATCAATATTACAAATCTTTGAAATAGAAGTAGCTAAGAGAGTTTTTCCAACGCCAGGAACATCCTCAATCAAAATGTGTCCATTTGCAAAAAGTGAAACTAGTAACAAAAGACTTGGTCTTTCGTTTCCTATAACTTTTTTTGAGATTTCTTTTATAATTTTTTTCATATAGAAACTTAAAAATTTTTCGAAAAATTTAAGTTAACACACCACCTTTAATTCTATTTTAGTATCAAAATCATAATATAATACCCAATGAAAAGCAAATAGTTCAGTGGATATTAACATATAATTAATATTTTATCATATTTATTTAATTATTTCAAGCATAAAATGTTAACAAAAAGAGAGTCAGTAAAAAAATCTGACTCTCTTTATTTTAGTTAATTAATTTTTCAAGAAGATTATAAAAAGTTTCTTTTTCGTCTTCGGTAAAATTTTTAAAGGCTTCGTCTGCGTGTTGTTTTATATGTTTAGAAAATAAAGCTGCACGTCTTTCGCCTTTTTCGGTAAGTTTGATTAAGTTCTCGTTGTTTTGCGTTCCGATAGTTTTTTCAATTAAATCTAGTTGTTCTAGTTTTTTAATTGTTTCGCTGACGGCTTGAGAACTGATGTTCATTAACTTGGCTATCGAGCGTTGATTTATAAGTTTATTCTCACCAATCAAGCAAACCATATTTCTATGCGAATGAGAAAGTTTAAATTCCATTTGATTTGCATTGCTAATTTCTTCTTGTTTTTGTTTAGTCATACGTTGGTTTTTAAATTGCTCAGATACTTGATAAAATTTTAATAAAATTTTATGGTTATTCATACTCACACCTTATTCCAATTGAGAAGAACCAGTATATAGGCTGTGATATTTTCCTTTCATAGCTAAGAGTTCTTCGTGGCTTCCTTGTTCAATTATCTTGCCCATTTCAAGAACAATAATCATATCTGAATTTCTTACAGTTGAAAGTCTGTGAGCGATAACAAAAGTTGTTCTTGAACTCATGAGCCTATCAAGAGCTTGTTCTATATGAAGTTCTGTTCTTGTATCAACCGAACTTGTCGCCTCGTCCAAAACAAGAATTGGTGCAAGAGATATAGCTGCTCTTGCGATATTTAGAAGTTGCCTTTGACCTTGGCTAAGGTTTGAGCCATCTCCTGTAAGCAATGTTTGATAGCCATTTTCTAGTTTTCTAATAAAATCATCTGCATTGGCTGTTTTTGCTGCATTAATAACATCTTCGTCACTAGCGTCGAGTCTTCCGTAACGAATATTTTCCATAACAGTTCCTGTGAAAAGATGAGTGTCTTGAAGAACCATAGCTATATTTTTTCTAAGGAACGATTTTTTGTATTTATTTAGAGGCACATCATCAATTAAGATTTCGCCACTTTTAATGTCATAAAAACGGTTTAACAAGTTTGTGATTGTTGTTTTTCCGGCACCAGTAGAACCAACAAACGCAATTTTTTGTGATGGATTTGCAGTAATAGAAATACCTTTTAAGATTGGGATATCTTTTACATATTCAAAATGAACATCATTAAATGTAACATTACCTTTTATTTCGGCAACATCTACACAGTCTTTTTCGTCTTCTGGTTCAGGTTCGTAGTCCATAACTTCGAATACACGTTCTGCACCAGCGAGTGCAGCGAAAACTGTGTTGATTTGCATAAATATATCACTGATTGGTCTGCTGAAACTTTTGGAATAGTTAACAAAAATTGCATAACCACCTATGTCGAAACCACTGAAAACACATAATAAACCACCAATAAAAGCAGTTATAGTATAGCTAAATTGACCAAGAGAACCCATAATTGGTCCCATTGTACCACTGAGGAATTGTGCTTTAAAAGATTTTTCACGATAAGTTTTATTTAATTCGCTAAATTCTTTAACAGCCTCTTCTTCATGATTAAATACTTTGACAACTTTTTGTCCTGTTACGCTTTCCTCTATATATCCGTTTAAAGCACCAATTGCTTTTTGTTGTTCTTTGTAGTATCTCATGCTCTTTTTAGAAATATATTTTGTTAAAAGAGTTAGAAGAGGAGCGATACAAATTGTGATAATTGACAAGAACCAGTTTGTGTATACCATGATTGAAACAGTTGAAATAAGTGTGACAACACCAGAAATCAATTGAACACAAGTAGAAGACAACATTTGGCTGATAGAGTCGACATCATTTGTAAATCTACTCATCAAATCGCCATTGTTGTTTGAGTCGAAGAAATTTAACGGTAGTTGTTCGAGTTTTTCGAACAAATCTTTGCGGAGTTTTGCCAAGGCTTTTTGTGCAATTTCTAGCATTAATCTAGTTTGTATATAGCTACTCAAAACAGCAATTAAATATACAACTCCCATTAATACCAAATCGTTTACAATGTTGTATGTATCTGGTGTGTCGGTTAGACCATTAATGATTGGACGAACCATATATGACGCTAAAATTGTAAAAACGCTGTTCATTAAAACGAATACAAATGCAATTATAAGAGGGACAGTTTGACTGCTAAGATATCTCCACAATCGTAACACTGTGCCTTTTGAGTTTTTAAGTTTAACTTTTTCGGTTGGCATTCTACCAGGAGGGCCACCGCCACCACCTGGACGTCCCATAGGAGGCATTTCTCTATTGCTGTTTTCAGGAGGTTTGCCTTGAGGAGGTTTGCCTTGAGGAGGTTTGCCTTGAGGAGGTCTGCCGCCTTGAGGTGGTCTTTGTTCAAAGTTTTTTGTTTCAGCCATTATTTTCCCCCCTTATCCATTTGTGAATTGTGAATTTCTTGATAAGTTATACAAGATTTTAAAAGCTCTTGATGAGAACCAATAGCTTCAATTTTTCCTTCGTTCATAACTATTATTTTTGTTGCATTAACAACAGAACTTACTCTTTGTGCAATAATAATCTTTGTTATGTTATCAAATTCTCCGTGCAAATGACTGTTAATCCTTTGCTCTGTTGCAGTGTCAACAGCACTTGTTGAGTCGTCGAGAATAAGAATTTTAGGATTTTTAAGCATCGCTCTAGCGATACAAAGTCTTTGCTTTTGACCACCAGAAAGATTGAGTCCGCCTTGGTCGAGCCTTGTGTCGTAACCATCGTTGAAATTGTTAATAAATTCATCTGAAGCAGACCAGTTTGCAACTTTAACCATATCCTCAAACTTAGCGTTTTTATCGCCCCATTGAAGATTGTCTTTGATACTTCCAGAGAATAACAGATTGTTTTGTAGAACAACCGAAACACCATCACGCAAGTTTTTGACAGAATAATCTTTAACATTAACTCCATCGACAAAAATGTTGCCAGAATCAATATCATATAAACGAGGGATGAGGTGAACAAAGCTTGTTTTTCCACAACCAGTTGAACCGATAATTCCGATTGTTTCGCCTGATTTTATATGTACGTTTATGTTTGAAAGAACATTTTCTTTGTTGTCTTTGTAGTATTTAAAAAATACATTCTCAAAAACGATATCGCCAGAATTAACTGTTTTATCAAGATATTTTGACTCATTGTTATTTGTATCAACTTCTGTGTTCAAAACTTCTAAAATACGTTTTCCGCTTACGATAGAACGAGAACTTTGTAAGAAAATCATCGCAAACATATTTACTGACATCAAAATTTGTGTTAAGTATGTAATTAATGTGCTTATATCACCAATTTGAATATCGTCGGCTTTGAGTGCAAGACTACCAAACCACAAAATAGCAATAGTTGCAAAGTTAACTAATATAGTCATGATTGGCATTTGCAAAATTGTAATTCTATTTGCTTTTAGTGTTGCATTTTTAAGGTCAGAGTTAACATCTTGAAACTTATCATCTTCATATTCTTCTCTGTTTAAAGCTTTAATTACACGAATGTTTACTAAAACTTCTTGTATTCTTGAATTTAGACCATCAATTTTTTGTTGTAACGCTGTAAATTTTTTGTACGATAGCATTAGAACTGTGTAAATAACAATTGCTAAAATAGGAACTAAAATCATGAATATAATTGAAATTCCTTGGTTAATTGAATAAGACATAACCAAAGCACCGAAAAGCATACCAGGTGCTCTAAATAACATTCTTAGGCACATAACAACAAGTTGTTGCAATTGGTTGATGTCGTTTGTTAACCTTGTAACAAGAGAACCTGTGCTAAATTTGTCTATGTTTGCAAAAGAAAAATCTTGAATTCTTTTAAAAACATCTTCTCTTAAATCGCAAGAAAAATTAACTGAGGCTTTTGTTGCGAAATAAGCAGCAGCAACACCAGACGCCACTGCAAGGATTACATGAACAAGCATTATAGCAGAATAATAGATTATTGCATTTACATCGCTCAATTGCACACCCTCGTTAATAATTTGTGCTGAAAAATATGGTATTTGAACATCACAGTAAACTTCAACACACATCATCATTGGTGCAAGGACAAAGAAAATCCAATACGGCTTGATATATTTTGAATATCTTTTCATTTATAATCTCCCTTTTATTTTTTTCGTATCAATTTGTTGATACCACAATTGATATTATATACTAATTTTTTCGGACTGTCAAGTAGTTGATACCAAATTGTGAATAAATATTGACATTTTTTTTACTATATGATATAGTTATAGCAATTTGAATATTATTAGTCCTTAACTAAGTGGCATAAATCCTGCCAAAAGCTCTAAAAATCCTCGCTAATACGAAAGTATTAGCTGTGGTT
>JAWXUN010000136.1:0-5255 GCA_044426425.1 Clostridia bacterium
TATACCTATATAGTTTAGATTTATTTTTTTGCCTTTGTCATTTTCATAAACCTCTGGCTCTTCTTCCATAAGGCTCAAAACTCTGTCGCCACTTGCAAATGTTTTGCTCAGGTCGTTTGACAGTGCATTTAGAGCCAAAACTGGGCCGAAAGATGACATCTGTGCGACAACTGCGATTATAGCTTGAGAAATATTTATCACGTCTTGGCTTAACAAAATAACAGAAATGCCAAGCATGGCTAAATTCAACAGTATGATAACAGCAGAACTAACAGCCTCTATTTTTGTGCTTTTGCGAGAAAGTTCTCTTGAGTGTGCTGTCATTTTTTTAGAAAATTCATCTATTTCACTCGTTTTTTTCTCTTCTTGTGTTTGCAAGACAATCTCGTTTTTACCTTTGATATTGTCCATGAAAAAACCGCTAAATTTTGTGAATGTATCTCGGTATTTTACAGCTGTTTTGCTTAGGTATTTACTGTTAAAAATTGGCATAACTAAGCCGAGTATCAAATAAGAAAACAGCATGAACAGTGCTAGGATAAAGTTAGAAACATTGCAAACGAATATCAGCATAAAAATACTGACCGTAACCGCAATGCAAATTGGCGACATTGTATGTGCATAAAAAACTTCTAAAATCTCAATATCTGCCGTTATCATGCTGATAATACTGCCTTTTTGCTTGCTGTCTAGCTTTGCAGGGCACAGTGCACGGAGTTTTGTGAAAATTTTATCCCTCAAAACTGCAAGAAGTTTAAAAGCTATGTAGTGGTTGCTATATTGCTCAAAATATCTTAGAACACCACGCAAAAAGCCAAGCGATATAATCAAAATAAAAATAGTTTGGAAAGAGATAGCCGTAAAAAATCCTAAAAGTTTTGCGATGCCAACCGCACCCAAAACAGTTATAGAAATTGCACACAAAAAGCCAAGACTTCCGCCGATTACTGCCAAAACTAACACAGGGATTAGTTTGCCAACCAAGAGGAAAAGTTTTGCCATGATTTCAAGTCCAGATCTACGCATTGCTTACCTCCTTGTAGCTGTTTTCTAGCTTGTCTTGCTCAAGATAAAGTTTTGAATATTCTCCTTGCAAAGTCATCAGTTCTTTGTGAGTTCCACTTTCGCAGATAATTGCGTCTTTTAGCATAAAAATTTTGTCAGAAGCAACAACATTTTTGAGTCTGTGAGAAATTAAAATAACTATATTATTTTGTGATAGTGCGTTTATATTTTGCATAATAATTTCTTCGCTTTCGCTGTCAATGTTGCTAGTTGGCTCATCAAAAATATACAAATCTTTTTGCATAATCGTGTTAACAGCAAAGGCAAGACGTTGCTTTTGTCCGCCAGAGATGTTTTGGCTATCTTCTAAAATTATGTAGTCAAGCCCACCGACTTTTAGCACAAAATCGTACATATTCACTTTTTTCAGAGCGATAAAAATTTCTTCGTCCGTGACATTTTCGTTCGCAAGTTTAAAATTATCACGAATACTTGTGTTAAAAATATGTGTACCCATTGCAACTATGGCAAGCTTTTTGTAATAAGATTTGAGGCTAAATTCTTTTAGATTACTGTTATTTATCAAAATCTCGCCCTTGTTCGGAGAATTTGTGGATATCAAAAGAGAAGTGATTGTGCTTTTGCCACTGCCAGATTGACCCACAATAGAATTAAGCCCTTTTTTAAATTCTATATTTATATTGTTTAATATCAGTTTGTTTTTGTTATAACTAAAATCCAAATTTTTGAACTCAATTTTGTTTATGTTGTCAATTTTTTTATCTCCACTGACTTTTTCTTTTTTTTCGAGAAATTCCACAAGAGTATTTCCAGCGGTTGTTCCGTTCATAGCTATGTGAAAAGCACTGCCCAAGGCACGCATTGGAAGAAAAAATTCGGCACAAATTAAAATTAAAAACAAAGCCTGAAAGACAGAAGAAGCATCACTTTGAGCATCGGACAGAGTGACAGAAATTGCAATTGCTGCACCCGCAAATGCGACCATGTCTATTATTGTAAGGCTAGACAATTGCATGACTAAAACTTTCATGGTGATTTTTCTAAATTCTTCTGATTTCTCTGCTATTTCTGTTTGTTTAGCTTTGTCAGCATCAAAGATTTTAAGCTCTTTCATTCCGTTTACGCTGTCCAAAAATCCATCTCCCATTGAGATATATTTGTCCCAATATTTTTGGAATATTTTTTTGGCAAAGCGAGAAACAAAAATGATTGAAATTGGTATCAGTGGCAGGCATATTATTAACACCAGAGCAGTTTGCCATTTGATGAATAGGCAAATGATAAAAAGAATAACTGGTGCTATCATTCCGAAAAAAAACTGTGGCAAAAACATTGTGAAATACAGGCTTAGTTGCTCTATGCCCTCTATAACTAGTTGAGTTAGGGTGCTGTCAGTTTTTTTGTTGTTTTGCAGACCGAGTGAATATATTTTGTCTGTGATTTGTTTTCTGAAAGAAAGTTTGACATTTGAGCCTAAGTCGCTTTTTATTTTGCCAATTTTTGATATAAGAAAAACTCTTAGTCCCAAACAGACTAAGCACAGAGAAATATACAAGGCGTATGAAGAAATACGGAAATTTTGTATATAAGATAAATACAGCATTAAGCAAATTGTAGCTGTAATTAAGACATTTAAAATTAAAGAAAGTACATTAAAAAAAGTTATAACAAACAACTTTTTCTTGTCTTTTCCTAAAAGTGCCAAAAGATTTTTATTTAACATTAATTCTCCTATTATAAAAGTTTTTCTGTATTCTGACGGCGAATGACCGTAGATTTTTTGTGATTTACAAGTTGTTCCTTTCTGTAATTTTGTGGTGCTAGATATAATTAGTTATAGCTAACTAATTATATCATAAACTATACACCGCTCTTTGTCAAGTCAAAAAAATTTTTTTTGCAAAATTAGCGTTATAGGGTACTTAGATACAACTAATTATATAAAAGCTGAAACAAGGCACACAGATTGAGATAATTGCCGAAGAAGTTATAACAAAAATGTACTCGGTTAAGCTAGAAAAGACAAGAATAAACCATTTGTTATAACAGTATAAAAAAAGAGAGCAATTTGCTCTCTTTTTTTTATTTAATATTCTGATTTTCGGATAACTTGAGTTCGCTTGGAGTTTGTTTGTTGTATTTTTTGAAAAGCCTACAAAAATAATTTAAGTCCTTAAAACCACATTCTTCAGCCACGGCAGAAACACTT
Source organism: Clostridia bacterium (assembly GCA_044426425.1). Taxonomy (GTDB): domain Bacteria; phylum Bacillota; class Clostridia; order Oscillospirales; family Acutalibacteraceae; genus SIG603. The sequence continues at coordinate 3,236 of JAWXUN010000136.1, forward strand.
ATGTCGTTCGAATACTTGAGCATTTGAGTGGCTTTGTCTAGCTTTAATTCTAAAATATATTTGTTTGGGGTTATGCCGACGTGTTTTTTGAAAAGTTTTATAAAATAATCTACGTTTAGATGCAATGATTTTGACATATTAGAAACCGAGCAATCCTGCAAATGTTGTTCGTGAATTAACTCTAGTGCTTTGATTATTATTGTATTATTTTCAAAAAAATTGTTCTCGCTGGTGGAATACGACTTGTTGTCTATTATTAAATCAAAAATTTTTAGTAAAACATTTTGTATTTTAATAGCATTTTTTCGGTCTAAATATAAAAAACTTAGGCTATTTAATAAAGAAATAAAATCTCTGCCGAATTGGCTATCAGTGTTAATAACTTGTGTTAGAATAACATTTTCTTCTTTGATTTTAGAATAAATATTTTTGTAAATAAAACTATTTTGGTCAGGAAAAACAAATTTTTCGCCAAAGACATAGCAAAGATATTTTGCTCGGTTACCATCTTTGATATTAGAATTTTCTATTATTTGCGAATGAACAGCCTGAGAATTGATAAAAATAGCCTCGTTTTCACGAATTGTGTGCTTTTTACCATTAATTAATAGCTCTAACTCGCCCTCAAAAACATGAATAATCTCGTATTCGTCATGCCAATGAACAGAGATTTTGAAAACATTTCCGATAATACCTTTGTACACATCAAAATTATAATCGTCGGTGCCGTGCTTTTTAATTTCTTTTAAATCGTAATTAATCATATCATCACCTCTTTTTTTTAGTATACACCTTTACAAATTGAATTTCAAGAGAAATAGAAAAAATAAGTCGATTTTATGCTATAAATAAATCGTGTTAATGCTAACGCAAATCTTTGTTTTGTGATAAAATAGACTTACAAATATTTTTAAAGAAAAATAAACGGAGGTTTGAAAATTTTATGAAATTTACAGATGGTTATTGGGAAGTTAAAGAAAATGTTTCGATAGTTAACACAGTTCAAGTGCGTGATGTTAAGATTGAAAAAGACGAAGTTTATATCTATGCAGTGCCTTTTGCACAAAATCACAGAACAGGTGGAGGAGTAGTTTTTGAAATTTATATCTCCTCACCACTCAAAGATATCATAAGAACAAAGGCGTGTCACTTTGTTGGTAGCAACAAAAAAATGCCAGAGTTTGAAATAGAAGACCAAAAATGTGAGCTAGACGTAATTGAAAACGAAAACGAAGTTATCATAAAATCTGGTGATACAAGCCTAAGAATTTGCAAAAATCAAATTTCTTTCGAGTATTTCTATAAAGGTAAAAAGCTAACGAACATGACTCAAAACTTTGGCAAAACTTTGCTTAGCGTAATCGACACAAAAGAGGGCAGATATATGCGTGGTCTTTTGGATTTAAGCATTGGCGAAAAAGTTTATGGACTTGGTGAACGCTTTGGTCCTCTTGTCAAAAATGGTCAGTCTATTGATATATGGAACGAGGACGGCGGAACATCTTCGGAAATATCATACAAAAATATTCCTTTTTATATTTCAAACAGAAATTATGGCGTTTTCGTTAATTCAACAGACAAAGTTTCTTACGAGATTTGTTCGGAAAGAGTTACAAGAGTTCAGTTCTCTGTTCCTGGCGAAATTTTGGATTTCATGATTATTGGTGGCAATGACATGAAAAAAGTTTTAGAAAAATATACAGATTTAACAGGCAAGCCTGCACTACCACCAGCGTGGTCATTTGGTTTGTGGCTTACATCTTCTTTTACAACAAGTTATGACGAAGAAACAGTGCTAAGTTTTGTCAATGGCATGAAAGAAAGAGATATTCCGCTTCACGTATTCCACTTTGACTGCTACTGGATGAAAGAAAACGAGTGGTGCAGTTTTCAGTGGGATAAAAATATGTTCGGCGATGTAGACGGAATGCTTGATAGAATGAAGAAAAAAGCAAATCTAAAAATTTGTGTTTGGATAAATTCATACATAGCACAAAAATCGCCACTATTTAAAGTTTGT
>JAWXUN010000137.1:0-5214 GCA_044426425.1 Clostridia bacterium
CTAATTACTGAATATGTAATTTGCTCAGTGGTTTCATTTTTAATATATAAAGGTACAGATTGCCCTGCTCCCTCAAAAATTGTACTAGTTTCAGCATAAGGATAATATGAAGGACTATATGCTGAAATAAGATATCCCTCTGCCGCTGTTATTGTTGTGCTGTTTACCCATGTTCCATAATCATTCACCGAGAAACTATAAGTATCTTCATCTATTGGTCCGTAAGCCATTTGGTATTGCAATGTTTTGCCATTGCTGTAGGCAATATTATAATTATCCGCATCATCACCAGTAAGTGCAGTAATACTTGCTGTTGTATAATTGTTTGTTGTATCTGTGTTAGCACCTGTGTATGTTATTGTAACGTCGTCGCCATCAACAATACCATAAGTTTCGCTGAATTGTGGGGTAACTTCGTCGTTTGTTCCTTGGTGGTAAACCGTTCCATTGGCACTAACCGTGCTTCCGTCGCCATCTACCCAGTAAAATTCAACATATTTTTGGTCTATGTTAATTGTACGTTTTTCGCCGTTTAGTTGGTTTATATCTAAAACATAACCTGTTGTGTTAGCTTCAAAATAATAAGTTCCAGCATCTTTAAAAGTTGCCTCTGTTGTTTCGCCAACAACATAATTAGCTGTGTCGTAAATATATGCGTCCAAAGCAGTTGTACTTCCGTCAGCTAAAGTTGCTGTAATTACAACATCACTTGATTGGTCTTTACCATTGTATTCAATATTATTTTCAGCGTAGTCCCAATTGATAGCTGTGATTGTTGGTAAATCACCAAAAGAAACTGTGCCATTATCTAAGTCGTATGCAATACCATAGCTTGAATAGTTACTAAAGAAAACTTTGTCGCTTTCTGTTAATGCGTAGTCTGAAACATTAGCAATGGTGTTTTTATTAGTGTTATAAACACCAACCGAACTTCCGGCTAAAGAGTCTTTAATGTTGATAAGATTACTTTGAAATCTTGTGTCAATATCTATACCGTTATTGCCAGAAATTGTAACAGCACCTGAAAGGTTAAGTGTTCCACCTTGGAATATACCATTACCCATACCATTACCATTATTGCCAGTAATGCTACCGCCTGACATATTCATTGTTCCATAGTTATGAACACCACCAACCATTTGAGTAGCATTGTTACCTGTAATAGCAGCAGTACCACTCATGTTAAATATAGCATTAGTCATTACTGCAACACCAGCCATTTGAGTAGCGTTGTTATTGGTAATTTCACCAGCAGACATATTAAACGTTCCTGCATTGATACAAACAGCTCCGCCTGCATAAGCACTGCTTTCACTAATTGTACCACCTGTCATGTCTAGTATTGTGCCATTAGCGTTCATATAAATAGCTCCACCGTTACCACTTACACCAGTGGTTTTATTATTTGTTATACTAGCATTGCCAGCTATGGCTGTTTTGCCATATATTAAATACAACGCACCGCCATAAGTTGTGGCAGAGTTGTTGTCAATTAAAGCGTCGTCATAAATGTTAAGGCTATAACCTTTTTCAAAATAGTCGTAATAAGTGCCAACCCAATATTGAGCGTCGTTATAAACAGCACCACCAGTGACAGCTGTGTTATATGAAATTTCTCCACCTGATATTTCTATAGAACCACATGTGTTATAAATAGCACCGCCAGAAGCCGAAGCTTTGTTATAGCTAATTGTTCCATCTTTAACATTTACAATTGAAGCTTGATTTCCAGTATAAATAGCTCCACCATTTTGTGCGGTATTGTCAGAGATTTCACCGCCGTACATATTTAATACTGCATATTTAGGAACGTAAGTTCCAGCAGTTTCGCCTGTGTCGCCAACAACGTAAACAGCACCACCACTGCCAGTTGCGATATTATCTTTAATAACCGCACCGTCGTACATATTAACTATGCCAGAGTTTGCAATAGCACCACCGTTATATGTGCTATAGTTACCAGCAATTGTACCACTTTCAAAATTTAGAGTGCCACCTTCTCGCACATACACCGCTGCTCTTGTTACGCCACCGTAAATTACACCACCAGAGATGTCACCGTTTTCGTCATCAACAAGAGTGTAGTCAGTGCCGTTCCATGTGCCTGTTTGTTTTCTTGTGCCGTCACTACTATCTTCAATAGTTAGTGTAGCACCATCTTCAACTTGAATAAATAGACCAGAGGTTCCAGTGTACTCAAGATTATAACCATTAAGGTCAATAGTAGCTGTACCTGTTACTGTTATTTTCTCACTAATTTGAGTGTCGCCACTTAAGGTTAAATTGTCATTATCTCCAAGTGTTAGAGTAGTAATATCAGTACTTGCGTTGACACTACTAGCTTCTACACTAATGTCAAATATGCTAATTGGCATTGAACTAAAAAATAAAGACATCACCAAAAGCATTGCTAGAACTTTTTTGTGCATTTTGCTTTTAATTTTCATTGTAAAAACTCCTTCTAAAAAGTTAATTTTTCGTATGCTAGATTATTTTTATAATACTATAATCTACTTAAGAACATTTTATCATTTTAGTATAAAAAAGTCAATCATTTATCGAATAATTTGTTTTCATTTTTTTTAAAATTTTAAATATTTTTTATATTTTTTCTTAAAAAGATTGAAAATGTGAATATTTTGTGATACAATAAACTATTAACATCACACAGGAGGCTATGATATGAATTTAAAATCGTGGAAAATTAAAAATTTTGATAAAGATTTTGTTGTACAGATGATTGACAAATATTCACTCAACAATGTTCTTGCGATACTTCTTGCACAAAGAACAAACAATTGCGAAGAGGAAATGGCAAATTTTTTGAACGATGATTTATATGAAGAGTCACCTTTTGATATTCTTGACATGGACAAGGCTGTTAGCAGAATAATTACTGCTGTTGAAAATTTTGAAAAAATAGCAATTTTTGGCGACTATGACGCTGACGGTATAACTGCAACTAGTATTTTATATGAATACTTTCAGTTTCTTGGTGCCAATGTCATTTTTTATATCCCAAAGAGAGAAACAGAGGGCTATGGCATGAACATGGCTGCGGTTGATTATTTGCACGAGCTTGAAACAAAGCTGATTGTAACCGTGGACAATGGCATTGCAGCGATAAAAGAAATTGACTATGCAAATACACTTGGCATTGACATTGTTGTAACCGACCACCACAAGGTGCAAGGAGAAATTCCAAATGCCTGTGCCGTTGTAAATCCACACAGACAAGATTGCCCAAGTAGTTTCAAAGATTATTGTGGTGCGGGAATTGCACTTAAACTAGTGCAAGCACTTGAACTTGAGATGGGAGAAACAGACGGCTCTTTTGAGGAGTTTGCTAGTTTTGCGACAATTGGAACAATCGCAGATGTTGTGCCACTTGTTGGAGAAAACAGACGCATTGTTAAAAAAGGTTTGGAGCAACTAGCCGAAACGGAAAAACTCGGACTCCGTGAGCTTATAGATGCTTGCCTTGTTAAAGAGTTAAACTCTACTTCTCTAGCCTTTTCCGTTATTCCAAGAATTAACGCAACTGGCAGAATAGACAGTGCAAGCAAGGCTGTAAATCTTTTGTGCACCGAAAACGAGAACGATGCAAAATCACTTTGCAAAGATGTTTGTAATGATAATATAATAAGAAGAGATATCGAGAGTAATATTTTAGAGCAAGCTATTTTTATGATTGAAAAAGACGAGAACATCAAAAATGCTCGTGTTATTGTTCTAGCTGGAAAAGACTGGCACGGCGGTGTTGTTGGAATTGTTGCATCAAGAATTTGCGAAAAATATTCCAAACCTTGCATAATTCTAACAATCGAGGACGACAAGACAAAGGGCAGTGGCAGAAGTGTTGGCGGTTTTAATTTGTTTGATGCAATATCTTATACAAAAGATATTCTCGAGCGTTTTGGCGGACATCTTATGGCTTGTGGACTTTCTCTTAAGACAGAAAATATTTCTCTTTTTAGAGAAAAAATAAATGAATACGCAAAAATAAATTATGATATAATGCCGAGTGATGAGCTTGTGATTGATTTAAAAATCCGCCCATCAGCTCTAACTATTGATGTAGTTGAACAGCTAAAAGTTCTCGAACCTTTTGGTGAGGGAAACAACACACCTGTTTTTGGTCTTTTTGCTATGAGGCTTGAGGCTATCACGGCTTTGGGTGCTAACAAAAACCACCTTAGGTTGCAGGTTTCTCGTGGCGACACAAAGATTAATATAATGCAATTTTTTTGTAGAAGAGAAGAGTTTTTGTATAAGGTTGGCACAGAACTGGACTTTGCTGTAACGCTTTCTATCAATGAATATAACGGAAATACTAGTCTTTCGATTATTTCAAAGGCAATAAAACCACACAGGCTCAACATGGATTTGCAAATTTATTCGCATAATATTTATCAAAAATACAAAAGAAACGAATTTTTGACTCGTGAAGAAATCACAGAGATTATGCCAAGTCGTGAGGACTTTGCCACTATTTATCGCTTTATTAATTATGGCGAAAACAGAGATTTTACATATCTTCAAATCTTAGAAGAACTGCCACCTGTAAAAATTTCAATCGGCAAGCTTATGTTAGCTCTCGACGCACTTTTTGAGTGCAGATTGATTGTTATAAATGGCGAAGATATTATGAATATAGAAATAGTTAAATCAAAAGAAAAGGTTGACATTCTGTCTTGCGGAGCAATGAGAAAACTAAGAGGTTTATTGAAAGAATAAAGGGAGGATTATTTATGGTTGTTACAATCAGCTCGTTCCAAGAACTTTGGAGCAATATCGAAAAATCTGGTATACAATATGACACTGCACTTATTGAAAAAGCGTTTTTACTTGCGGACAAATCTCACAAAAATCAACTGAGAAAATCTGGCGAGCCTTATATCATTCACCCATTAAGTGTATCTGCAACACTTGTCGAAATGGGCATGGATACTCCGTCTATTGTAGCTGGTTTGTTGCATGATGTTGTTGAGGACACAGATGTTACACTACAAGAAATTCATAAAGAGTTTGGCCCCGATGTTGAAAAGCTCATCGACGGACTAACAAAAATTTCTAAAATAGAATATTCTACAAGAGAAGAAATGCAAGCTGAAAACATCAGAAAAATGCTTATGGCAATGGCTGAGGACATCAGAGTTATCATTGTCAAATTTGCAGACAGAATGCACAATCTCAGCACGCTTGAATATGTTT
>JAWXUN010000138.1:0-5146 GCA_044426425.1 Clostridia bacterium
CAAGAATATCGGCAGAACTTATAGACAGTGAATATAAGGGAGAGGAAAAAGTTATTCTTCAGGGAGCGGTTGACTGTGCTTTTATCGAAAAAGGAAAATTATATATCGTAGACTTTAAAACAGACAGAATAAACAATTCAGAAGAGCTTGCAAATCTCTATGGAATACAGCTAAAACTATACGCAAAAGCACTGGAAAATATCAAAAAAATCCCTGTTGGTGGCTGTTATTTATATTCTTTTCATCAGAACAAAGAAATTCTTATAAAATAATAGACAAAATGATTTTTTTGTGGTACAATTAATTAATAATTTATAAATGGAGCTGATTTTTTTGAATAAAGCAATTGAAATAATAGATAAAGTTCTTTTGGAAAAACTTGTAGATAGAGAATTTTCGGCTGTTGAAACTGACAGCAACGGCTATGGTCAAATGCGTATGTATAAAAACGAAACAATGGCATATAGCGTTATTTATGACAAGAAAAAACAAGTTTTTATCTTGAGAAGTGGCGATTTAACAGAGGATGATATTGTTGAAACATGGAAAAATGTTTCGTCTTGGCTTTACGACCTAGAAACAGGAACCCAAGCAGAGGCAGAGAGTATCGCAAGAGATTTCTTAGATGCAATTTTGGGCTCAAGTAGCGTAGAAGAGTACAAAGCACTAGCTGTGCAAAAGAAAAAGAAAAAAGGCAAAGATGACGAAAGAAATGTTGACCCAACTTTCTTCTTTAACCGTCTTGCAAACTTTTTCCCAGAGATAAAAGACGAGATGAACAAAGACAAAATCGAATATGGAAAAGTTCGTTTTGCTACACTTACAACAAGTTGTTTAGTACCAAAATGTGAAGAGTTTGCAAAAAAACCATCACAAGAACTAAAAAAACTCACAGAATTGTTCAATGATATGCACAATGACGGCGACAAAGATGTAAGAGGTATTGTTATTCATGGTTTGTTTAATGGTTTAAGCGACGAAGCTATGAACAATATACAAGAAAATTTTTCTGAAGATTTGAAAAAACTTTACAAATGCTCAAGACCGCTCAAAGGCAAAAAAATCAAAGCGGAAAAAGAGAAAAAACAAAGCAAATTTATGGCTCAAGCATTAGAAAATGCAAGAGAGCAACAAAAAACCAAATAATTTTTTAAAATGGTGGCTTTTTAGACACCATTTTTTTTCTGCACAAAAATCTTATTAATTAATTCACAATCAGTTAATGAATTTAATATTTTCACTTAACAATTGTTTAGTATAGTATATTTGTACAAAAGAAGAGGTACTGACCTTAAGAATTTTGAATACATTTTTATAAATACTGTTCGTCGGCAATAGCAGACGACAGACCAAAAATCCCAACTCTTACAATTATTGTAGGAGTTGTTTTTAATTTCCTTAATAATCCGCAGTGTTTGTGACAAATTAAAATTAGTGTTTCACATTTTTTTGTGAATGCAAATTTAATAAAAGAGGGTGGATTATGAAAAAAATAAAAAAATTTTCGCTGGCATCTATCTCGGCAATTTTTCTTTCGTTAATCACGCTAAGTTCTGTCAATTATATTCAAACAGCAAACGCAAGCATGGACGAAGAAGCATCGCTTTTCAATAAAATCGACAGCACCAGTGCAAGCACTTCAGAAAAAATGCTAGTACCACTCGGTACAAATTTTGGCATAAAAATTTATACCGACGGTGTTATTGTTAGCAGTTTGCAAGAAATTATTACAGAGCAAGGCAGTGTCTGTCCTGCGGAAAACGCTGGTATTCAGGCAGGCGACTATATTTTAGAAATCAATGGCACAACTATCAATAATAACGAACATTTTTTGGAACTGTTATCGCAAAATGCTGGCGAAACTGTTCTTTTTAAAATTAAAAGAGATGAAGAAGTTTTTGAAACAAGCTTAAGCCCAGTCGCAGACTCTGATGGATACCGCTTTGGGATGTGGATTAGGGATAGTGCAGGTGGCATTGGCACATTAACTTATTACGACCCAAGTACAGGAGATTTTGGTGGCTTAGGGCACGGAATTTGCGACATAGACTCTGGCGAACTCCTAAGCCTGAAAGAGGGCGAGCCGGCAGAAGTGGTGATTTCTGGCATTGATAAAGCAGAAGAGGACGAGCCAGGGAGAATAGAAGGATATTTTTCTGGTTCAGAGTCCCTCGGTTCGCTATATAGCAACAGCGACTGCGGAATTTTTGGAACTTTATACGAACAGCCAAGCGGAACGGCAATTCCCATAGCAGAAAAAGAAGAGGTGAAAACTGGTTCTGCACAAATTTTGGCTACAATAGAAACAGGCAACACCCAGTATTATGATATAGAAATAGAGAGTATATGCAGTTTGTATGAGGATACAAAAAACTTTGTGATAAAAGTAACAGACCCAGAACTTATTGAAATAACAGGCGGAATTATCCAAGGCATGAGCGGTTCGCCGATTATTCAAGATGGCAAAATCATAGGAGCGGTAACGCACGTATTTTTAAGCGACCCAACAAAAGGCTACGGAATTTTTATAGAAAATATGTTGGAGACTGCGGAGGGTGTTGAATAGAATTGTTGATTGAAAATTATTTTTTTATGTGATAATGATGTCAAACAATCTTGTGGTATGCATATTATGTAATGAAGTGATTTATATTGACAAAAATATTATTACGTGATATAATAATCTCAAGAAACAAAAGTCGGATAAGAGACTATAAATCTTATTGAGTGGTCGAAATGGAGACTTAAAACCCATTTGAGTGTAGATAAAACTACTAAAAATAAATAGTGGAGTGGATTTTATCCACTCCACTTATTTTTTTATGGAGGGGAAATGGAAGAAGTTAGTTTTAAGGAAAAAGTAAGGCTTATACGTTAATATCAAAAACGCAGTGAACCAACAAAAAATTGGTTTTACTGCGTTTTTGTTTTTGTGTTAATTTGAAAAGTAGGGAACGACGCCCCCGTCGTTCCGCAGTGTAGAGATAAATTTAATATTATTCTACATAAGTTATTATATCCTCAACTTTGCAATGTAACATTTTACAAAGTGTATCAATAGTATTTGTTGAAATTGATAAATTAGCTTTTATTCTTTGTATTGTTGAGCCACTCAAATTATAGTCTTCGCCTTTATTTCTTAAATAATAGGTAGTAATACCTTGTTTTTTCATTGTTTTCCAAAACGCTTCATAACTAATCATAAAAATACTCCTTTACATTAATATAATTATGCCCTATAATAGACATAAAATGTTATGTTCAATATAGGGCATATAATGATAGGAGTAATTTATGAAAGTATGTAGTTTTTTCGGACACCGTGATGTTAGTGGCATTGAAAGTCTAATTTATGATACTATAATTGGATTAATTGAAAAAGATAATATATCTGTTTTTTATGTTGGGTCAAATGGTAATTTTGATGCAATGGCAAAATCTGCTGTTCTTAAAGCGAAAAAAATCTACCCAAATATAAAATTATTTTTGATACTAGCTTATATGCCAACTGAAAAAACAAAAATTTCCCATGATTTTGATGCTTCGCTTTATCCTGAAAATCTTGAACTTGCTCCCAAAAGATTTGCTATATCTTATAGAAATAAATGGATAGTAAATCAAAGTGATACAATTGTTTTTTATGTCAAAAATTCTTTTGGTGGTGCTTGTTCAGCAAAAAAACAAGCAGAAAAACTAAATAAGAATATAATAAATCTAGTTTAAAAAATATTGTTTTGGTTGACAAATGCAATGTTTTTGTGTATACTTGCAATGAATTTTGGTTTTAACAGATTTTTTTAACAGTCTTGCTTTATTGCGGTACATCGGTAAAACTTTCTTGTGAGTTTGCATTGATTTAGTTAAAAATATGTGTTATACTTTGAGAGGGTGATGTTTCTTTGAGATACGAAAACCTAGATTATAGCCAAGGGATACTTGTCAGTGGCAAGAGCATGATATATCGTGAAAGTGATATAATTTCGGACAAAAAACGTGTTAACACAGAATATTACAAAAAAGTTTATTCAACGAACAATTGGCACTATGCCTTGCAACTTGTGTTGGCTTATAACTTTGAGTTTGTCGGAGTTATAACTTTTTATAAAACTAAAGGGAAAAGCGATTTTAATTACGAGGATATATTTTTGCTTGAAATGCTAAAAGAGCATCTGGCATATAGAATTTATCTGGAAAACCAAAATAATATTAACGGAAAAATTTCTATTGAAACGGCTAAAGAAAAATATTTGTTGACAAAAAGAGAAAGCGAAATTTTAGAATATATTATGAAAGGTTTAAATAACGAAGAGATTTGCGAGATTGCAGTTATTTCTAAGAACACATTAAAAAAGCATAATTTGAATATTTATAGAAAAATCGGAATAAAAAACAGGGTTCAACTTTTTAAGTTATTAAAAGAATATAACCCAAAAGTAGTATAAAAATGGTATTTGTGGTTAATTGTAATTATATATTAATTAAGGTATAATTATTTTAAAGCAAAGGGGCTAAGGGCTATAACATAGTCTTTAGTTCCTTTTTGTGTTTTTACTAAAAAAAGGAGTGTCGTGATGGAAGCTAAAAAAATGTATATTGACGGTGAATGGACAGTTGGTACATCTGGAAAAACTATCAAGGTTATAAACCCAGCAAACGCAGAAGTTATTGCAGAGGTTTGTGAAAGTAGTTTAGAAGATACACAAAAAGCAATTAGTGCTGCAAAAAAATCATTCTATGTTACTCGTGAATGGAGAGATATGGACTCTCAAGCAAGAGCTAATATCTTGTTAAAAATTGCAGATATGATAGAAGAGAATTTTGACGAATTTTCTAAAATAGAAAGTCTTGATAATGGTAAACCACTTAGAGAGGCAGAGTGCGATTTAAGCGATGCGGCACACACTTTCCGCTATTATGCAGGACTTATCAAAACTCCACACGGTGGTGTTTATGATGTTAACGAGGGCTTTGGAAAAATGCACTCATACACAACTCACGAGCCAGTTGGTGTTTGTGCACAAATAACTCAAGCCTGTTGATTAGAGTTGATATCGTAGGGTAGGGGTTCCACCTAAGCGTGTTGATTAGGAAAAAAACAATAAAAATTTAATAAAAAAAAGGAAAACCGATTCATTTATGTTATAAT
>JAWXUN010000139.1:0-5143 GCA_044426425.1 Clostridia bacterium
GAACTGTTATATACACCAGCAGAACCAGAGGAAAACTGGTTTATGAGTTTCCTAAATATGATACCGGGCGAAACTTATACCGACAGCATGGTAATAAGCAATCAATCAGACAGCACATACAACATATATATGCAAGCTATAATTAAAGATACTCAAGAAGAAATCGCTGAAGAACTTTTAGATTATATTCAAATGACTGTTTACTATAACGGAGAAATCCTATATACTGGAACAGCAAAAGGCGATGATTATGCAAATACTTTATTTGATGTAATATATCTAGGTGAGTATTTATCAGGTGACGAAAACTGGCTTGAGGTAATCTTAACTTTAGATAAAGATATCCCAATGGAATACGCAAATATTTTAGCAACTACCGATTGGCAATTTATGGTGGAAGAAGATTTAGAAGCCACTATACCACAAACTGGAGATGTTAATGATTTTGGTATATATATAATGTTAATGCTAGTGTCAGCTTTAGGATTGTATATTTGCATTTCAAAAATTAAATCTTCTTACTCAGAATGATTTTTGAATTAAATAAAATTAAATAAAATCAAAAACCACAGAAATTCGAGTCATCACTCCATTTCTGTGGTTTTTTTCTGTTGTATGCTTTTGGGTTTTGTGCTTTTCTTGTTGTTGGGTTAAGCTCTCCCCATGTGTTTCGCTTTAAGCTGTTGTACTCTTTTTTAGCCTTTTTAGACATTTTTTCATAAGATATATTTTTCATCTAATCAGTCCTTTCTTTGATTTTATTTTATCAGAAAGAAAGGTGATTGTCAAGTTATCTATGTTTCAAAACAAGCCTTTCACCAAGGCTTGTTATACATACTTAAATTTTTTTCTGTAAACATTAGGAGTAACGCCAACTGTTTCTTTAAAAATTTTTGTTAGGTGGCTTTGGTCTGAAAAAAACAATTTTTGAGCAATATAGTCAACATTTTTATCAGTTCCAAGTAACAACTTTTTAGCCTCAATTATCTTAAGTTCGTTAACACATTGCATTGGAGATTTTTGCATTTCTTTAGAAAAAAACTTATACAAATTAGTTTTAGACATACCAAAATGATTACAAAAATCATCTATTTTAATGTTTTTCTCATATATTTTGGATAGAATAAATTTACAAATTTCTGAATTACTCTCAAGACCGCCTTCGGCTTGTTTGTCAATACTAGAAAGACTTTCTATGCTCATTTTAATAATCAAAGAATAAATAATTGAAGAAATGGTGTATTCAAAACAATCGTCTTTTTTATAAGTTGTTTCAAAACATTTTATAATAGCGTCTTTAACTTTTGGGTCGTTTGAAATAACAGGTAATTTTGAATGAACTTTTAGTCTGTTTATAATATTCTCACATGGTTTTCCGTCAAAATGAAAAAATATAATTTCTGCTGTGTCTACTGGGTCAGTGTAATAATGATGTTTATCTTTAATTGTCATTAGAATACTTTGTCCTTTTGAGAGAGTGATTTTTTTACCATACTGCTCAACGTGAAATTTTCCAGACATTATATAAATAACAATATTACTATCAAAACTTTTTCTATCATAGCTCAAATTATCTCTTTTTAAATGCCACATCAATTCAGAAACAATATAGTTTTCTTTCATATAATAACTTGGCGTATAAAAAAACTTATAATCTTTAAACTCGAACGCTTTTGCCATTTCGTCAACTCCCTCAAAAATAAATACAATTATACAAAAAATATGTAAAATTATTATATCACATATTTTGTGAAAATGCTATACTATATTCATAAAAACTTGCTAAACAAACGAAAGGGTGTCATGTTTTTTAACAAGGCATAGTAATAAAAATGAATAAAGACAGAGAGATTTTAAGAGAAGTTGTAAAAATTTATAGAGAGCTTGCTACAAGAGAAATTTTTCAAGAAAAGTATAATTTGCATAAAGCTACAAACGATTTAAAACCTATTAGACCAAGTATTTTAATTGAAGAAATTCCATGGGGTCAAATGGATTTTGATGGTTCGTTAATGCCACAATGTGAAAATAAACAGTTTGCAAATATCGAAATGAAACTCAGAAGAGATATTTATAAAATGAAATATATGCCTACCGATAATATGTACCCTGATTACATTGAGATTAGCAAAAGTATAGGATTGAGCGGTTTTGGCATGAACATAAAAGAAGAAACAAAACAATCAGATGCAACAGCGGGCATTGTTTCTCATAAATACGAAAGTCAATTTAACTGCGAAGAGGATCTAGACCAAATTATCTTGCCAACCATAACTTATAATGAAGAAAACACAAAAAATAGAATGGAAGTTTTGGGAAACACAATTGGCGACCTTATAGATTTACGACTTGTTGGCAGAGGCTCTGGCTATGACATTGGCTACAAAGTTTGGGATATAATCTCTAGTTATATGACAGTTGACGATTTGTTGATTAACCTTATGGACGAGCCAGAATTTATGCATAAGTTAGTACAAAAACTTTCGGAAGTTTTTACATATACAATTGATAAATTAGAAGAAATTGACGGACTTGAGCAAAATAATCTATATTGTCACTGTTCAGCAAATCCATGCAGTGACCTAGAAAAAGCAAAAGAGGGCGAAAAAGTAACAGCTAAAAATATGTGGGGACGAGGTCTAGCACAAATTCTTGCCACTGTTTCTCCGTCTATGCACGACGAATTCGAAATTGAATATGCAGAAAAAGCCCTCAAGCGTTTTGGTCTTGTCTACTACGGTTGTTGTGAACCTCTTGATAAAAAGATGCACGTTGTTAAAAAAATCAAAAACCTAAGAAAAGTTTCAATTACTCCATGGGCGGACATAAACATAGCAGCAGAGGCTATCGGACGTGACTATGTAATTTCTGCAAAGCCAAATCCAGCCGCTCTTAGCACAAAAGTTTTGAACGAAAAAGAAGTTGAAAGAGAAATAACAAATATTATAAATGCCTGCCAAAAGAATAATACACCAGTAGAGATTTTGCTAAAAGACATCAGCACAGTAGCGAATGATCCAAAATCGCTATTTAAATGGGCAGAGATTGCAACAAGTTTAGTTAAATAAATTTGGTATCAAGAGCAACGAAGCTCTTTATATAAAATATAAAAAAGAGGAGAAAAACAAAAATGAAAACAAAGAAAATTATTGCACTTTTAATGGCTTCAATGTTGGCTGTTTCAGCTTTTTCAGCTTGTGCAAGTCAAACAGAGTCTTCGTCATCAGAAGATGGATCGTCAAGTGCAGGCACATCTGAGGATAGCGGAGTAGAAGAAGATGCATCAGTCGCTTTTGGCGGTGTTGATTCTAACGGACAATATTGGGACGGAGAGGTAGAGGTTTCGGCTCCTGGTGAAGTGCCAATCGTTTTGGACGAGGCTGTCACTCTTTCAATTTTTGCAGTACCACACTCAGATTCATGTTCAAAGCTTGATAGTAGCGAAAATGAATTTACAGCAAAACTAGAAGAAGCAACAAATATTAAACTCGAATGGACTCTTGTAACTTCTGCGGACAAAACAGCAAAGCTAAACCTTTTGTTCCAAAGTAATAGTTACGAAGATTTAATATTCAATTCATATTGGGACGGAGCAACAACATATTCTTATGCAGAACAAGGCTTTCTTCTTCCAATAAGTGACTATTTTGACACACAAGCATACTATTATAATATATGGAAAGAAGCAGTTATAAGCGAGGGCGTTACAACAGAAGAAGCTCTTTCTACTAACATTATGCCTGATGGAAAAATCTATTATTTGTCATCATTAAATGATGCTTTTAACGCAAAATATGCAACTAGACTTTGGATTTACCAACCTTGGCTTGATACTCTTGGCTTAGAAATGCCAACAACTACCGAGGAATTTGAAGAAGTTTTAGTAGCTTTTAAAAATGAAGATCCAAACGGAAATGGCGTTGCAGATGAAATACCACTTACAGGTTCAACTTATGGTTGGAACACAGACCCAACAGAGCACCTAATGAACTCATTTGTGTATTATCAAAAGAGTGACAAAATGTACCTAGATGACGGAGAACCAACTTTTGTATATACAACAGAGGGTTACAAAGACGGTGTTGAGTGGCTAAGTAGTCTTTCAGAACAAGGCTTGTTATATCAAGATACATTTACACAAGATGCAAACGCACTCAAAAGTTTGACAACTCAAGATGTTCAATTAGTTGGCGTTACAGCTGGTGGTATCCAATCTAGCTTTACAACTATGGTAAATGGCGAAGATGGCGACTGGGTAAACTGGTCAACTGTTGCACCGCTAGAAGGACCAGACGGAGTGCAATATGCTAGATACACATCTGTTTATCCAACATCAAAAGTAAATATCACATCTAACTGTGAATACCCAGTTGTTGCATTTAAATTGCTTGACTACTTAATGGAAGAAGAAGTTGGCATGGAAGCTATCAATGGTGAAGAAGATGTATATTGGGAATATGCAGAAGAGGGCTTAGTTGACCTAGAAGGCGGTCAAGCACTTTATACACTAATACAAACTGCTAATGCAAATGACACTGGTAACACAAACTATGCATGGCTACAAATATGCCACGCATATATTTTCCCAGGTTGGCATACACTTCAATCAGTAGTTGGCGATCCAGCTTACGATATGGAATCTATTATTTATCAATCTGCTGTAACTTATGAACCTTATACACCAGATGTTGACATGATAGTGCCATCACTAATTTTTGAAGAAGACGACGCTACAGAAATGATTACTCTAAAAATGAGTCTAACAGAAACAGTTGACGCATTTTTCACAGATGCAATTGTTAACGGTTATTCAGATGAAAAATGGGATGCTTTCCAAGCAGAACTAGAACTAGAGCAAGTTGACAGAGTAGAAGAACTATACCTAAAAGCATACAACGAATACTTAGATAGACTAGCTTAATTATCCTTAAATAATACCTTGTAAAATTAGAAAAGTGCAAGTTTTTTTATTACTCCCTTTTTAAAAAAACTTGCACTTTTATTTTTTGTCTTAAAGCAAAATTACTTGTATAGCAACTTGATTATTATTAGGCTTATAAATAAGTGAGCAGAAATTTTGTCAGAAGTTTTAAAAACCACAGCTAATACTTTCGTATTAGCGAGGATTTTTAGAGCTTTTGGC
>JAWXUN010000140.1:0-5136 GCA_044426425.1 Clostridia bacterium
GGTCGCCACCAGTGACAAGTGTTTCTTTGTTAGCAAGTGCTATGTCTTTTTTTGCCTCAATGGCTGTCAAAGTTGGCTCTAAACCTATCATTCCTGTAACAGAATTTAATAGGACATCTGTGTTATCTGACGAAGATATTTCGCAGAGTCCGTCCATTCCACAGAGGACTTTTGTGTTTGTATCAGCAATTTTTATTTTTAAATCATTAGCTGATTTTAAGTCAAAAACCGCAACTGCTTGCGGTTTAAACTCTCTTATTTGATTTTCGGCGGTGCTAATATTTGTGTTAACTGCAATAGAAGACAAGGCGAATTTATCACTGTGTGTTCTGATAACTTCGCAAGCTTGTGTTCCGATTGAACCAGTTGAACCTAAAAGTGAAATTTTTTTCATAAGATTAAACTCCGATTATTATTTTACTAGTGGCAAATAAGATAGGATTAAATAGACAAATGGAGAGGTGAAAATAACGCTGTCAAATCTATCCAAAAATCCACCATGACCAGGAATTAAATTTCCAAAGTCTTTTACACCGCAATTTCTTTTTACAATTGAAAAACTCAAATCTCCAACAACAGATATCAAAGAGCAAACAGCTCCGATTATAGCAAGTGATAAGTAGTTTACAGCAACAGTTCCGCCATAGATAAGTTCAGAGAAAACATATCCCGCAACCATCATCACTATTATGCTGAAAATTATTCCACCAACAAAACCCTCAACTGTTTTTTTGGGACTAATATCTGGGCAAAGTTTGTGCTTGCCAAAAAAAGTTCCAGCGAAATAAGCACCAATATCAGGCACCCAAGCAGAACCGATTGCAATCAAAACAAAGAACATTCCGTGATTATCGCTTAATGCACGGATATTAACAATTGTTTGCAAGGCTGATGGAATCATAAGACACATACTATACACAACAACCAAATCTTTAAAAGTAACAGTTTTGTGGTGCAGAATTAGAACCAAGAACATTACAAAAGAATATATACAATACAAGGTAAAAGTTCCGTTAAATGCAATGCCAGAAAAAGGAACTAAAACAGAAACAATCATACTTGGAAATAAAAATTCCCATCTTTTTAAAAGTCCCACAACTTTGATTAATTCGTAGACACAACCAGCTGAAATAATCGCAATTACAATATTTAAAGATAATGGAAAACTGCTGTTAAAAACAATTATCGCCAGTCCAAAAAGGAGTATTACAATTCCCGATATAATTCTAGTTTTCATTGTTTTTTAAAGACGATTAGACTTTGCCAAAACGTCTGTTCCTCCCTTTATATAACTCAATAGCTCGGTCTAAATCCTCGTTTTTAAAGTCTGGCCACAACACATCAGAATAAACAAATTCTGAATATGCACATTGCCAAAGCAAAAAGTTAGAGAGCCTTTGTTCGCCACTTGGACGAATAATTAAATCAGGGTCGGGCTGACCGCTGGTATAAAGACAATCAGAAATGCTCGTTTCAGTAAAATCAATATCTTCGCCATTTTGTTTTCTTTTCTCAATTTCTTTTATAGCATAAAGTATTTCTGCTCTGCCGCCATAGTTCATAGCTAGGTTAAGAACCATTCCTGTTCTGTCCTTAGAACCCTCGGAAACTCTTTTTATAAGTGCTTGAAGTTCTTTAGAAAAAACAGTCATGTCACCCATAAAGTTAACTCTGATATTTTCGTTTGCAAATTCTGTAAGAGCATCTTCGAGATATTTTTTAAAAAGTATCATCAAAGCACCAATTTCTTCTTTTGGTCTGCTCCAATTTTCAGTTGAAAAAGCATATACAGTAAAGTGTTTAAGCCCAATTTTAGCTGCGTATAGAGAAATGTTTTTAAAATTTTCTGCACCAACTTTGTGCCCAACACTTCTTGGTAAACCACGATTTTTTGCCCATCTGCCGTTCCCGTCCATAATAACAGCTACATGGTCTATCCCCAAGTCGTTATCTATTTTATCAACATCTTTATTCTTTTTGCCAAAAATCATAAAACGCTCCTTTATAAAAATGTTTTTAAATAGCTAAGATTTCTTTTTCTTTTGTAGCAGAAACACTATCAATTTCTTTAACTTTTTTGTCAGTTAAATCTTGAACTTTTTTCTCGCCATTTTTCAAATCATCTTCAGTGATTTCAGAAGTTTTTTTCTTCTCTTTTAATTTGTCAATTGCATCATGGCGAATTGAACGAAGAGCAACTTTTGAAGCTTCTGCCATTTTTTGAATTTCTTTAACAAGTTCTTTACGTCTATCCTCTGTGAGTTGAGGGAAAACAAGTCTGATGATTTTTCCGTCATTTTGTGGGTTCATTCCAAGGTCAGAAGTCAAGATAGCTCGCTCAATAGCTTTTAAAACAGTTGCGTCCCATGGTTGAATGCAAAGCATACGAGCCTCTGGAACTGAAACAGCTGCAAGTTGATTGATTTGTGTTGGAGTGCCATAATAGTCAACCAAAACTTTGTCTAAAACAGCTGGGTTAGCTCTGCCCGCTCTGATAGCTGCGTAGTCGTTTTGTAAAACTGTGATGCTTTTGCTCATTTTTGTTTCTGCGTTTTGTAATATTTCTTTCATAATTTATATGTTCCTTTCAGGTATATTATTCAATTAAAGTTCCGATGTTTTCGCCACATACTGCTCTTATAATATTTTCTGGGTCATCAATACTAAAAACATAGAATGGTATGTGTCTGTCATTACAGAATGTAGCTGCTGTCATATCCATAACTTGTAGGTTGTTGTTAAGAATATTCATGTATGAAATTGTTTCGTATTTAACAGCGTTTGGATTTTTCTTTGGGTCGCTGTCATAAACACCGTCAACCATTGTTGCTTTAAGGATAACGTCAGCTTCAATCTCTGCCGCTCTTAGAGCTGCACCTGTGTCAGTAGAGAAGAATGGGTTTCCGGTTCCACAACCAAGAACAACAACTCTGCCTTTTTGTAGATGAGTAACAGTTCTGTTTCTAATATATGGTTCTGCTAATTGTGGCATTGAAATAGCTGTTTGAACCCTAACATCTGCACCAACTTGCTCCAAACCGTCAGCAACACCAAGAGCGTTTATAACAGTTGCGAGCATTCCCATGTGGTCAGCTCTTGTTCTGTCCATTTTGCCACTGCTTCTGCCTCGCCAAAAATTTCCACCGCCAACAACGATAGCGATTTCAACACCAGCGTCAACAAGTTTTTTGATAGGTTCACAGATTTTTACAACTGTGTCAAAATCTATACCACTACCAAGATTTCCAGCCAAGGACTCGCCACTGAGTTTTAAAAGTATTCTTTTATATTTTATGTCCATAATAAACAGCTCCTTCTAATTTCATATTTTCTAATTCTCATATTTATATTATTTTACAACAAATTGTTTAAATTGTAAAGCTATATTTAAAAATTTTTACAAATAAAAAAGGACGAACTAAAAAGTTCGTCCAAATTTTGCAAAAATTATTGCTCGATTGCGTAAACGCTAACTTTTTTACGGTCACGTCCCAAACGCTCAAATTTAACTTTGCCGTCAACTAGTGCGAATAGAGAATCGTCAGAACCTCTACCAACATTGTTGCCTGGGTGAATGTGTGTTCCACGTTGTTTAACAAGAATATTGCCAGCTAGAACGAATTGTCCGTCAGCTCTTTTAACGCCAAGTCTTTTAGACTCAGAGTCACGACCATTCTTTGTAGAACCCATACCTTTTTTGTGAGCAAAAAGTTGAATGTTTATTTTAAGCATCTTTACACCTCCAAATAACTTACGTTTATGTTTTCGGGATATTGTTCTTCTAGACCTAAAAGATGAAGTTTGACTCCCCTTAAAAGTTCGTCACATCTTTTGATGTCCTTTGGTTC
Source organism: Clostridia bacterium (assembly GCA_044426425.1). Classification (GTDB taxonomy): domain Bacteria; phylum Bacillota; class Clostridia; order Oscillospirales; family Acutalibacteraceae; genus SIG603. The sequence continues at coordinate 3,849 of JAWXUN010000140.1, forward strand.
AATTCTAAAGAAAATTTCAGCATCATCAACCCTTAAAGAGAGGGGAGAAACTGCAAAAATATCGGTTATCGTGTTGATAGCCATGTACACAGCAGAAGATACAGCAGCACATACAATATCACTGCCAATTTCCGCATAGCCTGAATGCCCAGCAATACGAAAGCCCTCTAAAGAACCGTCTTTAGTGGACAAAAAATCCACATAAATCATTAGGCTGTCACTGCCTCGATTTGTACCTTTGTATAAGGTTGTCTGTGTCCCATTTTTCTCTTAGAACTCTTTTTAGGTTTGTAAGTGAAAACTGTGATTTTTTTAGCCTTACCATTTTTAAGAACTTTAGCTGTAACACTTGCTCCCTCGACATAAGGTGTGCCGACTTTTGTTCCATCTTCGCCAAACATAGCTACTACTGGAAAGCTGATTGTTTCGTCTTCTTCGACAGTAAGTTCTTCAATGTATAATACATCGCCGTATTGTACTTTGTATTGTTTACCGCCTGTTTCAATAATTGCAAACATAATTTAGCCTTGCCTTTTCTTTAAGTCTCGCTACCAGAAGGTGGAAAAATCCTTTAATAGCTTATTTTGCTATACAACCCACGGTATGCGGCTTGATTATTATACCGAATAATTTGTGTTTTGTCAAGTATTTTCTTGTTTTTTTTAAGATTAAATTTATCACTTTAACATTTTTCTTGTTATTACATAAAATATATAAGAAAAAACTGAAAGGAGATGCAAAAATGGCTGAAATTTTTACAGGTATAGACTGCACAGACGAGGGGCAAAGAACAGAACTTCCAAAAGACTTCGTGCCAGCAATGGCTTATGTTCCTTTTCAACAATGGAGCGACACTTATGATGTTACGAATGGCTTTAACAAAGGAACAATTTTTCCAATTCTAGACAAACCATTCGAGGGAAGAGGTGAATATAAATGAGTGATAAACAAGCACAAAAAAGAAAAATTGATGCATACAAATTTGCCTCATGGGAACTGCATTTGTTCCTAGACTCGCACCCAGAGAATTGCGAAGCCGCAAGAAAACAATCTGAGTACCAAAAAATGATTACAAAACTCACAAAAGAATACGAGTCACAATACGGCTCACTCGCCGAAACCTCGGACAACTCAAGTCGCTACGAATGGATTAACAGCCCATGGCCTTGGGAAATCGAGGAATAATCACATATATAATAAGAAAGGATAGTCACGAGCCACTGATTTTATAAATAAGAATGAAGTCAGTTCGGCAAAAGTGACAAGGTCATTCTTCTAAAAACATTCG
>JAWXUN010000141.1:0-5128 GCA_044426425.1 Clostridia bacterium
CTTTAATCAAAAAATCCGTGAGGATTTTCACATTACTTTTTCACTCTTCACTATTACCTTTTCACTAAGTTCCTACGTATGAGCCCCCACCCTACATTGACATAAAAATTAATTTAAAAATTCAAAATATTTATACTTGATTTTTTGGTAGCTGTTTCTAGGCAAGAACAGTTCTGCGTTGTCTGACATTGTGATGGTTGTTGGGTCTATTTTTTTTACGTGATGAAAATTTATGATATAGGTTTTTCCGATTTGAACGAAAAAGTCTTTGTTAAATTCTTCAAAAAGAGCAGTAAAAGTGCTTCTCACAGACAAAACTGTGCCGTTTGTTAGGTGTATGTCCTGATAGTGAGCGTTGGTTTCGGTGTACATAATCGAATTTAATTCAATCTTATACACCTCACGGTTAGAGCGGAGGGCAATTATATTGTTGGGCGTTTCTTTGGTAAGTGCCAGTGCTTTGTCCATTGTTTTGCAAAAATCTTTGGCGTTAATCGGTTTAACAAGATATTGCAAGGCATCAACAGAATATGCATCTAGTGCATAAGATTTTGAAGAGGTGACAAAAATAATTTGTCCCATGTAGTTTAAATCTCGGAGTTCTCTGGCGGTCTGAATTCCGTTTTCTAGGTTTATATAAATGTCTATAAAAGCAATGTCGAAAATTGTGCCGTTTTTGTATTCGCAAATTAAATCTTTAGACGTTTGAAAAGTCTGTGTTTTATATGTAAATTTAGGCTTTGACTTTGCGTATATTTCAAGATTTTTTTCTGCGTCCTCAATTGCATATAAATCGTCATCACAAATTGCAATGTTAATCATAAAATATCCTCCATATAAGAATATATATTTGCTAAAAATGATAATACTTTTTTTAATTATACCACAAAATCTCAATAAAATCAAGCTAAAATCTTAGCTATGCAGTCAGAGGCTTTTTTTTCTAAAATCAGACGGCAAGCGTTTTAGGTGAGTTTTGCACATTCGTGTGAGCTGTGATGCATCGTATAATCCGACTTTTTCAGCAATATCATTACAAGAAAAATTTGTATTTTTCAGCAAAAATATAGCGTACTCAAGTTTTTTTAAAAGGATATATTTTCCGATAGATGTTCCAATTTGCGACTTAAATTTTTTAACGAGCAAACTTTGGCTGACTTTGGAAATTTTTGCTAATTCGCTAATTGAGATGTTTTCCTTAAAATTTTTGTTGATGTATTCACGAGTTATCACAACACTTTCGGACAAATTTTCTATGTAGTCGCTGTTAACTGCTTCGTAAATTGCCATGACAAGGTCGTAGCTCATTGCGGAAATTTTGTATTCGCTGACATTTTTGTTGTTTTTTACAAATCGCAAAAGATTGCTTAGTTTTTTAATTAGCACACCACTGTATTGCGACTTGATAATATACTTGTTTTCAAGATGATTTATAACATCGCTATAACTGATATAGTCAATTTCTGCCCAAATATAGCCAATTTTTTCTGTGCCGTAATAAAGATGTTCTTCGCCAGGCAAAATAATAAAGGCATCGCCCTTTTCAAGCAGATAGTCCGTGTCTTTTATTCGCACAATACTGCAACCAGAGTGAACTATGTGCAGGGTTAGGTATGGATAATCTGTTCCACGCATTTCAAAAAAATTTGCTGGGGTAAAGTCACAAGCCATTCTAACTAGCCTGACAATTGTTTTGTTGTTGAGTTGTTTGTTTGAGTACCTAAAACCCATGATGTCGCCTAAGTCTTGTGCTAAATCCACCGAAAAATCCACCTTTCTAAAAATGTCGTTTAATACAACGAAATATATTTTTATATACATTTAATTATATCACATAATATGTTAAAATAATAGTACTAAATAGATAGGTGGAGGATTTTTTTTATGACTTCTAAAGAGAGAGTAAGAGCCGTTATGGCAGGCGAAAAGCCAGACAGAACCCCAGCAGCCTTTGAGTGCGTTGCAGATGTTTCGGAAAAATTGTTAAAACACTATGGATTTAAAACAAGAACTGAGCTTTTAGAGAAATTTGAGATTGATATTCGCCCAGTTTCTCCAAAATATATTGGACCAGAATTGCCATCTTATACAAACGAAGATGGAGCTCTTGTCACCACATCTCACTGGGGATTTGAAAAAGTTCAGCGTGTAACCGACTTGGGTATTTACAACATGACAACTTATTTTCCGCTAAATGATGTTGAAACAATGGAAGATTTGGCTAAGTATACTTTCCCAAACCCAGATTGGTTTGACTATTCTGTTATAACAGAACAATGCGAAAATAACAAAGACAAGGCGATTATCATAGGTCACGAAGGGCCTTTTCAAATTGTAACAAGTCTGATTGACATGGACAGATTTTTTATGCTTATGATTGACGAGCCAGAAGTTGCACAGGCAATTTTAGACGGCATGGTTAAATTTGAGCTAGAGCATTATCGCCGTTGTTTTGAGGCTGGCAAAGGTATGATTGATGTTCTCAGACCACACGACGACTATGGCACACAGATTTCTATGCTTTTTAGCCTTGATATGTGGAAAAATTTCTTTAAAGAAAACACAAAAAAACTAGCTGACTTGACACACGAATATGGTGCTTTTTATCAACAACATTCTTGCGGTGCGGTTGCTCCGATAATTCCAGAATTGATTGAATGTGGTGTTGATGCTCTTGAGCCTGTTCAAAAAGTTAAGGGCTTAGAGATAGATGTTTTAGCCGAAAAGTATAAAGGCAAAATCGTCTTTCACGGTGGTGTTGACACCCAAGGACTGCTTCCAAACGGAACAGCACAAGAGGTTAAAGACGAAACTCAATACATAGTTGATACTCTTGGAAAAGATGGTGGCTATATACTTATGGCAAGCCAAGCTTTTGAGGGCGATGTGCCAATAGAGAACATAGAGGCTGTCTATTCAGTTAAAAGATAATCACAAAAAAAATCGTGTTTGCATATCATGAATATGTAAAGCACGATTTTTTTTATAGGAGTGATTAAGATGAGTAATAGTTCTTTGGTTAATTATACACTTATTTCGGATAGCAAGAGTAGCCCAAGAAACAATAGCATTAAAAAAATAACCATTCATCACATGGCGGGCAATTTGTCCGTAGAAACTTGTGGCAGAGTTTTTCAAACAAGAAGTGCCAGTGCAAACTATGGCGTGGGCACAGACGGCAGAGTTGGTTTGTATGTTGACGAGGGCGACAGAAGCTGGGCGAGTTCAAGCCGTGACAACGACCACCAAGCAGTTACTATGGAAATTGCCAACGACGGCGGTGCACCAGATTGGCACGTTTCGGACACAGCTCTCCAAAAATGCATTGAGCTTTGTGCCGATATTTGCAAGAGAAACGGCATAGCAAGTCTTGATTATACAAATGACGAAAACGGAAACCTCACAAGGCACAATATGTTTGCCGCAACAACTTGCCCAGGGCCTTATTTGCAAGGAAAATTTCCGTATATTGCAAGCGAGGTGAACAAAATTTTGGGCGGTACTGCGACTGATAGCTCATCGCCTGATGTGATTTATAAGGTGCAAACTGGTGCTTTTGCTAATAAAGACAACGCAGAAAAACTGCTTGAGAGTCTAAAAGAAAATGGTTTTGCAGATGCATTTATTGCACAATCAGGCACTGCGGAGATTGCCTCTTCGCCAAGTCTGAAGAGTGTGACAGAAGTTGCAAAAGAGGTTATAGCAGGGGTTTGGGGAAACGGAACAGAGAGAAAAGATAAACTAATTTCGGCAGGTTATGACTACACAGCTGTTCAAAAAAAGGTTAACGAGTTATTGTAAAATTGAAATAATTTATGCAAAAAAAATCGACACAAAGAATTTTTTTCTAAGTGTCGATTTTGTTGCTATAATGGATCTTTGCTGATTTTGTTGCCGTGACGTGGGTATATTTTTGGAGTGAAAGAAAATTTTTGTAGTACAGCAATTTTTCGTTCGCTCTTTTCGTTGTCAGGCAAAACAAAAGTTTCTTCTGACTTAAGGCTACAACCCAAAAGTCCCATTGCTCTTTTTGCCTCGACTAATTCCTCTGAAAGTGCTGGGCCTTTCATAGCCACAAACTTGCCTTTCATCTTGATTAGTGGAATACAATATTCGCAAAGTGTGTTCATTTTTGCAACGGCACGAGCGACAGCAACGTCATAGCTCTCACGCATTTCGTTCATTCTGCCAGCCTCTTCGGCTCTTTTGTGAACACAAGTAAATTCAAGACCAAGTTCTTCTCCAACAACAGCCAAAAATTTTAGTCTTTTATTGAGTCCGTCCAAAAGAGTCATATCTATGTCTGGTCGCATAATTTTGATTGGAACTGCCGGAAAACCCGCACCGGTTCCAACATCAATCATTTTTGCATCTTGTTTGATGTCTACATATTTTAGTATCGCCAAGCTGTCAACAAAATGTTTTGTTACAATTTCGGAGGCTTCTGTAATGGCTGTCAAATTTATTTTTTCGTTCCATTCAATCAAAAGCTCGTAGTAACGCTGAAATTTTTCGGCTTGTGCTGGCTTTATTTTTACGCCAATTTCTTTTGCTTTCAAAACAAGTTCTTCTCTAATATCCATTTATGACCTTTCTGTTTGTGTTACAATGTAGGGAACGACGCCCTCGTCGTTCCCTACAAATTGCACTGTGCAACATTTGTTGTGAACCCATGGTGGGAGCAAGCCCCCACCCTACGTTGAATTTATTACCACGTATAATTCCTCGCCACAAATAATTGTGCATTGTGAATTGTGAATTGTGAATTATAGAAACACACCGCCACAAATAATTGTGAATTGTGAATTGTGAATTGTGCATTATCAATCCCCATTAACCGCTAGATGTATTAGCAAAACTGAGATATCTGCTGGGCTTACTCCGGAAATTCTGGAGGCTTGCCCTATGTTGATTGGTTTGATTTTTGTTAGTTTTTCAACAGCCTCTAGTCTTAGGCTTTTGATTTGGGAATAGTCTATATCCACTGGCAAAACCTTTTCTTCTAGTCGCCTAAATTCTGCGATATCTGCCTTTTGCTTGACTAGGTAGCCCTCGTATTTTATCTCGACTTCAATAGCCTCAAACACAGCTTTTTTGTAGTCGGGCCTAGTTGTGTCAAACTCTGTCA
>JAWXUN010000142.1:0-5121 GCA_044426425.1 Clostridia bacterium
GTGTGTTCTTTTTGCAGAAATATAAAATACAATTCCTAAAACAAATAGTATTGCAACACTGAAAATACTTAGGGCATCACTGCCAGTGATTGTTTTTGTAACAGCGACAAGTGCAGGACCTATGACAGCTGCAAATTTTCCGAAAATATCAAAAAATCCAAAATATTCGTTAGAACGCTCTGGCGGAATTAGCTTGCTGAAATACGAACGGCTGATTGATTGAATGCCACCTTGAACAGTTCCAACCATAAAAGCAAGAACCCAGAAAAGTGTTTGTGCAAGTTGTGGAGGTTCGGCAGAATTGCTAGTCTCAACAACATAGCCCATGTAGTAGCCAACGCCACAAATAAATAGATAGATAACAACAGCTATAGAAATTAATTTTAATGAACCGTGTTTTTCAGAGAGTTTTCCAAAAATAATTGAACATGGAACAGCAACAATTTGTGTTACGAGCAGTGCCATAATCATGCCAGTTGTGTCTAGCCCTAGCGATGTGCCATAAGAGGTGGAAACAGAAATAATTGTGCTAACACCATCTATATAAAAGAAATATGCCAAGATAAAGAACAACAAACCTTTGTCATTTATTATACTACTAAAGGTATGTGATAGATTTTTGAGAGAAGATGAAAGAACAGATTTGTTAGATTTTTCTACATAATGTATTTGTTTAACATTTTTGAGGAAAGGCAAAGAGAAAATAAACCACCAAAGAGCCGTTATTACGATAACAATTTTGATAGCGACAATGTTTGTCATGCCCATGATAAGCATAATTGCAATAGATACTATAAACGGAATTGTGCTTCCGCCGATATATCCCATTGCGTATCCCCAAGAGGACACTTTGTCCATTCTATCTTTTGTAGTTACATCAGTTATAAAAGCGTCGTAGAACAAATTTGAACCACAAAATCCAATGTGCGAAATTATGTAGCCAATGAGCAGACCGATATAATTATCAGTAAATGCACAGAAAAGTGTGAAGAGAACGCCAAGAGCTAAAAATACAGAAAAAAACTTTTTCTTATATCCTTTGTTATCGCCAAGTGCTCCTAAAAAAGGTGCTGTCAAAGCAACAAAAAATGTGGCGATAGATGTACCTATTGACCAAAGAACCACGTTATCTACACCATTTGCGGCACAAACCGTGCCAAAATAAATAGGGAAAATTGCTGCCATGATATTTGTTGCGTAAACCGAGTTTGCCCAGTCATACATAATCCAACTTTTTTCGGCCTTAGTGAATTTTTTATTCATTAATTAAATTTTCCTTCCAAAACAAAAATTTGTGTTACTGCTTTCTATATAAACGTCAGCTATTTCTCCTCGCAAATCAATTGCACTTGGGCAAAGAACAGGGACATAACTGTCGGTGTGGCCGAGGTATACGTTTTTTTCTTTCTCGGTTTCAAAAAGGACTTTTGCAGTTTTATTCTCAAAGCTTTTGTGATATATTTCACGAGTTTTGTCGGTGACTTGTATAATCTTTTTGCTTCTGTCTTCTTTAATTTTGTTTTGGATTTGTCCGTCCATCAGGTCGGCTTTTGTGCCAGTTCGCCTTGAATATGCAAAAACATGAGCTTGTGAAAAGGCGATTTCTTTGGCAAAATCCAAGTTTTTAATAAATTCTTCATCGCTTTCATTCGGAAAACCAACCATTATATCGGTTGTGATTGCAGGGTTCTTAAAATATTTCCGAAGATTATTTACGATTGTTCGGTACTCGTTTGTGTCGTAGTGCCTGTTCATTCGCTTTAGTGTTTCGTCGCAACCACTTTGCAAAGAAAGGTGAAACTGTGGGCAGAGTTTTGTGAGTTGAGAGAGTTTGATGATAACATCTTCGGTTAAAAGCTCTGGTTCAAGAGAGCCAAGTCGTACACGCTCAATCCCCTTACATTCACAAGATAGTTTGACAGCGTCAAAAAGCTCAAGCCCAAGGTCTTGTCCGTAGCAAGAGAGATTAATTCCCGTCAAAACAATTTCTTTAAAGCCATTGCCAGATAACTTGTTAAGCTCATGTTCTAAATCCACAAGTGGCTTAGAGCGGACACGTCCCCTTGCAAAAGGGATAATGCAATAAGAGCAAAAACGATTGCAACCGTCTTGAATTTTGATATATGCCCTTGTTCTGTCCGAAAAACTGTCAATCTCCATAGCCTCAAACTTTTCGCCATTTTCGTGAGAACTTATATCCACAATTCTTTGTTTATGCGACATAAAATTCATGATATGACTGACGATTTTTGAACGATTTTTTGTACCCATAATTATGTCAGCGTCGTCAAGTTCTTGAGATTTTTCTGGAAAAGCCTGTGCCATGCAACCTGTGAGAACCACAATTGCATTTGGCGAATTTCTCTTTTCTTTTCGCAGAGTTTGCCTAACTTTTTGGTCGCCTGTTGCTGTAACTGTGCAAGAATTGAGGATAAAAACATCTGGACTTTCGTCTTTTGGACAGGCAAAAAAACCATTTTTGTTCAGTGTACTAGCGATAGCCTCGGACTCGTATCGGTTAACTTTGCAACCTAGGGTGGTAATTTTATATTTCAAACTTATTCCTCTTCTTTGTTCATGTTTTCTAAAAATGCGTGTAATTCTTCCCATTTTTCCATAAGGGAAAAGGCATCTTCTTCTAAATTATGCAGTTTTTCGGTTAGCTCCAATGTTTTGACATAGTCGCTTATATTTTCTTCAAGACTCAACTGCTCGTTTATCAGTTCTGTTTCGTTCTCGTTTGTTTCAATCTCTTTTTCACAGCGAGAAAGGGCAGACTTTGCCTTTCTGATTTCGGCAAGCTTTTCTTTATTTTGTTTATATGTGTTAACTTTTTCTACCTTTTTTGCCAGTTCTGGGGCAATTCTTTTGTCTTTCGCCTCTAGGTAATCATCGTAATTTCCGATGTATTCGTCAATGCCAGTTTTGGTTAAATGCATTATTTTGCTTGATAGTTTATTGATTAAATATCTGTCATGCGACACAACAAAAAGAGTGCCGTCGTAGCCCAAAAGTGCATCTTCTAGTGCTTCTCTCGATGTGATGTCGAGATGGTTAGTCGGTTCGTCCAAAACCAAGAAATTGCTTTTTTGTAGCATTAATTTTAGGAGTAAAACTCTTGCTCTCTCGCCACCGCTCAAGCCTTTTATTGGTTTGAAAACATCTTCATTTCTAAAAAGAAAAACAGCCAATGCATTTCTGATTTGCGTTTGTGTCATTTGTGGGTGCTCGTCCCAAATCTCGTCAATAACTGTTTTTTCATCGTTCAAATTTCCCTGTGCTTGGTCGTAATAGCCGACATCAATAGCCGAACCAAAGCGAAATTCGCCAGCTGTTTGTGTGTAAATATCCAAAAATACTTTTAACAGTGAGGTTTTTCCACAGCCGTTTGGCCCTAAGAGAAAAATTCTATCTTGTCTTTTGATGAGAAAATTGACATTTTCAAAAAGTTTGTTATCGCCAAAACTTAGGGCGATATCCTCTGCGATAAGAACTTCGTTTCCGCCTCGTCCACTTGCTTTAAACTGAAAATCTATGCTGTCTGGCTCTTCTTCTGGTTTTTCTAGCCCCTCTTCTAAGCGGTCGATAGACTTTTGTTTGTGGGCGATTGTTATATAGTTTCTCGCTTGATTAAAGCGTTTTTGTTGTTCAATTATGCCCTCAATTCTGGAGATTTCTTTTTGTTTGCCCTCGTAGACTCTTTGTAGTGCAAGCTTTTGTTCAGCTTTTTGAGCGACAAATGCTGTGTAATTTCCTTTGTAAGAAGTGAGTTTGTGATTGTATATTTCAAAGGTTTTTGTCGTTACGGCATCAAGAAAATATCTGTCATGCGAAATAACGATAAAAGCACCTTGGTAGGTTTTTAAAAAGTCCTCAAGCCATTGTGTTGCGTCAATGTCTAGGTGGTTGGTTGGTTCGTCTAGTAGCAAAATATTTGCACCGCCAAGGAGCATTTTTGCAAGTTGCAACTTTCCTTTTTGCCCACCGCTCAGAACAGAAACAGTGTCGTATATTTGACTTTCTGAAAAGCCAAGTCCAGTTAGGGCACTTTTCACCCTGTTTTTATATGTTAAACCGCCAAGGTCAACAAATTTTTCGGTTAAAGCAACTTGTTTTTCAATGAGTTCTGGCAAATTTTCTTTTGCCACACTCACTGCGTGGTTAAGAGTTTCTAGCTCGTTTTCCATTTTTTCTAAATCAGAAAAAACACTGAGCACTTCTCTGTATGCAGTTTGGGCTACATCTCTAACAACGTGTTGCTCCATATATCCAATGTTAGAATTTTTTGCAGTGAAAAACTCGCCAGTGTCGCTGTCATATTTTCCACACAAAATTTTGAATAGGGTAGTCTTGCCACAGCCGTTAGTACCAACAAGACCTATATGTTCACCTTTTTGAAGCTCAAAATTAATATCTTCGATAATAACATCAGTTCCAAAGGATTTTTTTATATTTTTAACGCTTAAAACTGCCATGTAAAGGGCACACCTCTCAATTCTAATTAACAAATCGTATTTATACTATTATATCTAATTTTGGCGATTAAAGCAAGTGAAATTTAGGTAAAGATTTATTTTTTTCTCTTAAATAGCACATTAACTTGAAAAAATATTATATTTGTAGTATAATTATCAAATTAAACGGAGGTATTTATTATGATTATTAGAAAAGCAAGATTAAGCGACTTAAATGATATAGAAAAAATTTATAAAACTGCAATTTCTGCTCTAAAAAATGCAGGAGTTGACCAGTGGCAAAACGGCACACCAAATGCAGAAATAGCAAAAGAGGACATTGAAAACGATGTTTCTTATGTTGCGGAAATTGACGGACGTGTGATAGCTACGGCTGTTTTGTATGTTGGAACAGAAGAGAGCTATGCCGAAATAAGAAACGGAAAATGGCTGACAGACTCTCAAAACTATGGAGTTATTCACAGAATAGCTGTGCACTCAGATGCAAAAAAACAAGGTGTAGCAAGCAAAATTGTAGAAAAAATTGTGCAAATGTCAAAAGAAAAAAGTGCCACATCGGTTAGATGTGACACTCATATAGATAACAAAATCATGCAAAAAACACTTGATAAAAACAAGTTTGTCTATTGTGGAGAAGTAACGATTT
>JAWXUN010000143.1:0-5099 GCA_044426425.1 Clostridia bacterium
GATGTGTTTAGTTCTTATCCAAAAGAGCTTGGCCACTTTGGATTTAATCCAAGCCAAATTATGGGTCTTTGTGAACTTGCACAAGAAACCAAAAATGAAAAATACACAAAACTTGCAGAAGTTTTTGTTAATATGAGAGGTAGCCAAGCAGGCGGAACAGACCAAAACCAAGACAAAACTCCGCTAAGGGACGAGGTTATGCCTGTTGGTCACGCTGTTACTTCTACATACCTATATGCTGGTGCGACAGATGTTTATTCGTCAACAGGAGAATACGCTCTTTTTGTAGCACTAGAGAGAATTTGGAAAGACATGGTTGCCAAAAGAATGTACATCACTGGCGGTGTTTGCCCAGACTTTATCGGACATTCCGAGAGAGGTAATGTAACATTTGAGTCACACGCAACAGAGTATGTTTTGCCAAACAAAATCGCATATAACGAGAGTTGTGCAAATATCGGTGCAGTTATGTGGATGATGAGAATGCTTGCTGTTACAGGCGATACAAAATATGGCGACTGGGCAGAGCAAATTCTTTATAACGCAGGTATATCAGGCTCAAACCTTAGCCTAACAAGATATTTTTATTCAAACCCACTTGCATATAGAAAAGATGTGCAAATTCCATATATCGTAGACGTGCCAAATAACTTGAATGTTCAATACGCTCACAAAGCAACAAGAAGATGGCACACATTTACTTGTTGGTGTTGCCCTCCACAATTGTTCAGAACAATGGCTGGTGTTGGCAGATGGATTTATGGTGATAGTGATAGCGAGGTTTTCGTAAACCTATTTGCTAATTGTGATTATGAGGGTAAAAGCGCTAAACTTTCTATGAAAACAAACTATCCTTGGGACGGCAAAATTACCATAGATGTAGAAAAAGCAGATAACACAAAAGTTAATTTAAGAATTCCTGCATGGTGCAAAAACGCTGTGCTTAACGGTCAGTCTGTTCCTAGTGGTGGATACGCACAAGTCAGCGTAAACACTGGCGACCTTATTGAACTAGACTTGCCAATGGCTGTCAGATTTATGCAAGCAAATGCAAATGTCGAGCAAGACAGAGGTATGATTTGTATCCAAAGAGGACCAATCGTATATTGTGCAGAGGCTTGTGACAACACAGTTGAGCTAGATAATATATATCTAGACCCAAAAGCAGAGTATAGATGTAGTTTTGAGGGCGAGTTATTAAACGGAGTTGTTACCATCAAAACAGATGCAGTTATAAGAACACAACAAGACACATTGTATTATGAACTTGTAACAGAAGAAGAGAGAAAAGAAATCACACTTATCCCATATTACACATGGGCAAACAGAGAAGAGTCGGACATGAGTGTCTGGTTCCCAAAAGCTTAATTTAATTTATATATATAGAAAGGGTTTTTAAAAAATGGATCAATACAGAAAATTTGACTTTGCGAGTCTAAGAAATTCAAAACTAACAGATGGATTTTGGGGCAAAAGAACAGAGAACTACATGGAGATTATTGATTGTATGCTAGATGCTTTGCTTTGTCCAACAAACTCTGCAAGACTAACAAACTTCGAAATCGCAGCTGGCGTTAAAGACGAGCCATTCTTCGGTTCAAACTGGTCAGACGGCGACTGCTACAAATTCTTAGAGGGTTGTCTTTATATTTATCAAACAACAAAAGACGAAAAGGTAATGGAAATTGTTGATAAATATATCCCACTTATCATAGCTTCTGCTGAGCCAGACGGCTATATCAACACACAAATCACTCTATCAACAAAGAAAAGATGGGGCAATTATAACTTCCACGAACTATATAACATAGGTCATCTATACACATTTGCAGCTGCACACAAAGATATCACAGGCAAAGACACAATGATACCAATGATGGAAAAATTGACAGATTACCTATATGTTGTGTTCAAAGATTATCCAGAAAACCTTGCTCACTTTGGTTTTAACCCAAGCCAAATTATGGGCCTTTGCGAATACTATAAAGTTACAGGAAACGAAACAGCTTTTAAACTGGCAGAGATTTTTGTTAACATGAGAGGTAGTGCTAAAAAAGGAACAGACCAAAACCAAACAAGAACATTGTTCCGTGAAGAGAAAGAGGTTGTCGGTCACGCTGTTACTTCTAACTACTTATATTCTGGTGCTGCGGACATATATGCAAAAACAGGCGAAAAAGCTTTGTTTGAAACACTCGAAAAACTTTGGATAGATTTTGCTACAAGAAAATTCCATGTAACTGGTGGTGCTTGCCCAATATTCTCTGGATATTCAATTCATGGCGACGAGGTTTCTGAGGCTCACTGTGCAGCTTATGAACTTCCAAACAAAATCGCATATAACGAAACTTGTGCAAACATCGCAGCGGCTATGTGGTGCATGAGAATGCTAACGATAACAGACGACACAAAATATGGCGACATGGCTGAACAAATTATGTACAACGCTGGTATATCTGGTTCAAACCTAAGCCTAACAAGATATTTTTACTCAAACCCACTTGCATATAGAGTTAATGCTCAAATCCCATATAAATCAGACGGTGGCCCTCATTATAGCTCTGTTTACAAACACAAAGCTACAAGAAGATGGAAAACTTATGGCTGTTGGTGTTGCCCTCCACAATTGTTCAGAACAATGGCTGGTATCGGCAGATGGGTATATGGTGCAAACGATGACACTTTGTATGTTAATATGTTCACAAGTTGCGACTACACAGACGATAACACAGAAGTTGTTATGACAACAAACTACCCATGGGAAGAGGATATCAAAATTTCTGTTAACAAAGCAGATAGCAAAAAAATGAAAATCCGTATTCCTGCATGGTGTAAAAATCCAAGCGTAAATGGCGAGGCTGTAACAGCTGGCTATTACGAAGTTGTTGTTAACACAGGCGACGAAATTGTTATTACATTGCCAATGACGATTGATTATCTACAAGCACACGCAAATGTTGAGGCAGACAGAGGAATGGTTTGTGTTAAACGTGGCCCTGTTGTGTATTGTGCAGAGGGAACAGATAACGACTGCGAGCTAGACGATTTGCACATTGATGTAAGAGGAAAAGCAACAGCACATTTAGAAAAAGACAAACTAAACGGTGTTATTACTATTGACGTTCCTGCAAAATGTATCAAACAAAAAGACGAATTGTTCTACGAGGTTGTTACAGAGGGCGAAGACGCAATGCTAAAAATGATACCATATTATGCATGGGCAAACAGAGAAGAGTCAGACATGAGTGTTTGGTTCCCAAGAGCATATTGATTTTTGGGAGAAAGAATATAGCAAATAATAATCAAGTTGATATAGAAGAAGCCTCCCTTTTTAAAGGGAGGCTTTTAAAGGATCTCCTTTTAAGGAGAGCTGTCGCCGTAAGGTGGCTGAGAGGTTCTGCGTTTAATAACTAAATCTATATATTCGCATACACCTCTGAAGTTTCTGTCAATATCCAAATTAGAAAATCTAATAACTTTTAGGTTATGCTTATTTAATGCTATTGTTCTAATCTCGTCATTTTTTTGACCCTTTTGCGTATAGTGTTGAGAACCATCGAGTTCAATGACTAGCTTTGCACTTGCACAATAAAAATCAGCTATGTAATTATCAATTATTCTTTGTTTGTAAAATTTAATAGGGTAATATCTAAGAAAATCATACCACAAATGTCTTTCTTGCTTTGTCATGTTTTTACGTAACTCTCGTGCGTTTTTTAAAAGATAATTGTCCATTTTGTACCTCGACCTGAACCTCTCCGTCACGCTAAGGCGTGCCACCTCCCCTTACAAGGGGAGGCTTTTAGGTTTTTTTATTTACAAAAGTTTGTTTTGTGTTTTGTCAATCAAAAATGCTCCGAGAGGTGCAGTTACTATAATTGACAAAACTGCCATTGTCAAGACAAGGTCGCCACAGGCAAGCCCCATAGAAAGCGGGATACCACCGATAGCCGCTTGCACAGTTGCCTTTGGCATATACGAAAAAGCACAGAAAAGCTTTTCTTTTCCATTTAGTTTTGTTCCTAAAAGAGAAGTATATACACCGATAATTCTTATAGCAAGAGCCACAAAAATCAAGACAATTGCCATGAGTCCAGCGTTTATAGCATAGCTGATATCCACCCCAGCACCTACCAATGTAAAGAGCAAAATTTCTGCTACAACCCACATTTTTGAAAATTTGTTTGATAATCTTTTTGTGAGTTCAGGCTTTTTTTGCCTAAGCATAATCGCTGTTGCCATAACTGCCAAAAGTCCCGAAAAGCCGATTATTCCGTCCAAAGTATCTTCTATTGTGACAAAAGCAAAGGCGATAGACATTATTATCAGTATCTTTGCACTATCTCTTATGTGGATTTTTGTAAAGAAAATTTTTAGCAAAATTGCCGTTGCAAAGCCGACAACAATTCCGATTATGATAGATGTTGGAATTTTTAGAAGCGACAAGCCCTCTAGCTGTCCGCTTACTTGCATTCCGACAAAAACAGAGAACAGAACCATAACAAAAATATCGTCAAGCGACGCACCCGCCATGATTAGTTGAGGGATTTTTTTCTCTGTGCCGATTTTTTTATCAATTAAATTTATCATTCGTGGAACTATAACAGCAGGAGAAACAGCTGCGAGAACAGCACCCATGATTGCCGCCTCGAGATAGCTTACACCAAAAAACAGCGGTGCAAAAATAACTATCGCAGTTATCTCAAAACAGGCTGGCAAAAAGCTTAGGAGTGCTCCAGCTCTGCCGTTTTTCTTGACATCGTCAATCTCAAGGTTAAATCCTGCTCGGATTAAAATGATGATAAGAGCCATTTTTCTAAGCTCTGGAGATATTTCTAAAATAGAACTATCAATTAAATTTAGTGCATAAGGCCCCAGAATAATTCCAGTGGCAATCATTCCCAAAAGAGTTGGGAGTTTTATAAGTTCAAAAATTTTGCTCAGAAAAAGAGCCAAAACAAAAATCAAAGCTAATGACAAAAGCATGGAGATAACCTCTTTTTTTAAAAATTTGATAATGAAGAGTTGCGGTGAAAATTTTGTTATTTTCGTGTATGGTGGGGGATTTATTAATTGATAATTGACAATTGATAATGACT
>JAWXUN010000144.1:0-5042 GCA_044426425.1 Clostridia bacterium
TTGTTTTATAAACTGTATTTTTCTAAATAAATTATAATATACAAAACTTTAATCAAAAAATCCGTGAGGATTTTCACATTACTTTTTCACTCTTCACTATTACCTTTTCACTAAGTTCCTACGTATGGGGTGGGGGCTTGCTCCCACCGAGGTTCACAACAAATGTTGCACGAAAGATATATATTTTTTCGGATAAATATTCCTCGTCCTCGGACAACCGCAAGGATTGTCCCTACGATATTAAGGGAACATATCGTTAAACCCTCGGAAGGAGCAAGCCCCTTCCCTACACTGAAAAAATCCAATTACAAATCCAACTCTTTAACCCTAAAATTGCCCTTAACTGCATCGTCTGTCGAGAATATGTAGTTGTCAAGATTAGCAAGAGTTTTTGTGTTTAATTTGATTGTTGCCGACTTTATGTCTTTTGATGTTGCTGTAAACTCGATATCCTCAGCACTAAAATCAGCTTGAACAATTGCAAGAGCCTTGCCAGCGTATAGCTTTCTTTTTGGTGCTTTGTCGTGCTCATGGCTAACAGGGTTTCCGTTGCCTGTTCCTTTGATAATGCCCGAACCTGTAACAGAAAAATCTACATCTATGCATGAGTCTGTGACATATTTTCCGTCCTCGTCAACAACCTCTATTGTTACAAAAACGCAATCATCTCTATCAGCCAAAACTTCTGTTTTGTTAGCAGAAAGGACAAGTTTATATTCTTTTTTAGAAGTAACTTGTTTCTCTTCCATAACTTTTTCGCCGTTTCTATAACCAACAGCCAAAACTTCGCCTTTTTCGTATTTCGCTTTCCACTCAAGGTGGTCATATCTGCCGATTGATTTTTTGCCGTAGCTCTTGCCATTTACAAATAGCTCGACTTCGTCACAGTTAGAGAAAACCCAAACATCAACATCGTCGCCGTCATTTAAAGGCAAATTCCAGCTAGGCAAAATGTGAAGAACATCTTCGTTACCCCACCAAGCTTTCATATAATAAGCCCAATCTTTAAAGAAACCACATAAGTCGATAATGCCATAACCTGTGATAACTTGCGGGAAAATATATGGTGAAGTTTCGCCACGATAGTCAAAACCTGTCCATAGATATGTGCCAAGGGCATAAGGTCTGTCAGCGTGGTCTTTTAGACTTTGTTCTGGACTTATACCCCATTTAGGGTGATAGTCGCCATAGCAAGTGAGAACGCCCTCTGTTTCTTTGTTATCCCAAACTTGAATATTCTTTGAGCTTTCGTAAAGCGGTGCAAGCTCGTCATTAAGGTCTGACCTAAACGCACGAACACTTGCAATACCAGCGGACTCTGTGCTAACAAAACAACATTTTGGGTGGTGCTCGTGAATAATATCAAATTGTGGCTCTTCTCTGTTTGTTAGATAGTTAACACCTCTAACATTTGCGTGCCAATTGTTATACTCAAGAAAGTCAACGATTTCTATTTTATTACAGTTTATCGCAAACATATACTCACGGCTGTCGTCGTATTTATTACCGATTGTTTCCATTCTAGTAAAAATATTGATACCAGTTTGAGTTTTTTGAATGTTCATCTCTTCGTTACCCATTGAGAAATAGTTAACGCAAGGGTGGTTTCTGTCACGTTTGATAAGATTGATAAAATCTTCTTCCATTTCTCTTGATGTACCTGGGAGTCTTGTTTCGTCCATGACAAACATTCCCATCTCGTCACAAAGCTCTAAGAAAACTGGAGATGGTGGATTGTGTGAACAACGATATGCATTACAGCCCATGTCCATAAGTCTTTGAATTTTTTGTTTCATAACAGCCTTTGTCATAGCTGTTCCAACACCTGCAAAGTCGTCATGTCCGCAAACACCTTTCAAGAAAAGTGGCTTGCCATTGAGTCTTAGTCCGTTCACAGGGTCTTGTATGTATTCTCTAACACCAAAAGTTTGTTCAAACTCGTCTGTTTCGCCCCCACAAGTAACAGTAGCTATTACTTTGTAAAGGTTTGTGTTTTCCAAATCCCACCACATAACATTTTCAACAGAAAACTCTTTTGTGATAGTTGTTTGACCGATGATTTCGCTTGCAAACTTATCGTTTATAGCAACAATCGTATCGCCCTTTGGATTTACTATATTAATAGTATAGTCGCAATCTTCACTCGTAAACTTATTGCTATCAAATGTAATTTCTAGGCTTAAGTCGCAAGTGCCTTTCTCTAAATCAAAGTTGTATGGCTTTGCAAAAATTCCGTTTTCGGCAATTCTTACATCAGGAGTTGCAACGATATTTACATCACGATAAATACCAGCACCCTCATACCACCAACCCTCGTAGCCTGTGCCGTCTGCAAAAACTGCAATAGTGTTAGGCTCGCCATTTCTTAAAATAACTTCTGTTAGTTCATAATCAAAGCCCAAATATCCGCCAAGATGTCTACCCATAAAGCTTCCGTTAACCCAAACCTGACTGTCACGAAAAACACCGTCGAAACGAACAAAAATTCTTTTGTCGTCTGTTTCTTTTGGCATTGTAAAAGTCTTTCTATACCAGTTTGCTGATTTTCTTAGCGAGCCAACAGATGCCGCCTCGTCCGCTGTAAAGTCGCACATTTCAATCACCGCATCGTGTGGAAGAGTGACGTTTTCCCAATTGCTATCATCAAAATTTGTCTTTGCAAGACCATGGTTTCCTGCCTTGTTCCACTGTGGCTCTTTGTAGTAATCGCTTGCAAAAGCGTCAAAATTTTTTCCCTCTATATCATAAGGGACAAATTTCCAATCG
The DNA here is from genome assembly GCA_044426425.1 of Clostridia bacterium. Lineage (GTDB taxonomy): Bacteria > Bacillota > Clostridia > Oscillospirales > Acutalibacteraceae > SIG603. The sequence goes on from JAWXUN010000144.1 coordinate 2,767, forward strand.
TGATTAAAATTATAAATTCTATTCATAATACACCTTTCTTTTTCCGTAAACTATAAACCCAAAAAATACAATATCTTTTCTAATAAAAATAATATCATAGTTTGTATATAATGTCAAAGCTTTTTTGTGTGTCTTTTTGCACTTTGCACAGTAAAAGGTTTTTGTTCATCAATTTTATGTAAAAAAACATTCACAAATCACAGCTGGGGCTTTTTAGTTTCTTTAAGAAACAAATATTTTTGTTCAAAATGTACAAAAACAGTACTAATATTTTGTATCTAGTGAATTATAAATAAAAACAGAACAAAAACTTTGTATAAAAAAAGAATAGTCAAGCAAGCAAATTTTTGATATAATAACAACATAGAAATTATCTTGAAAATTATTATAAAAATTGGAGGAAAATTCAATGGCAAATTTACAACTTAAAAACATCTACAAAATCTACGATGGCGGCGTTACAGCTGTTACAGATTTCTGCCTAGATATCCAAGACAAAGAATTTATTATCCTTGTTGGTCCTTCTGGTTGTGGTAAATCTACAACTCTTAGAATGATCGCAGGTCTTGAGGAAATCTCTAAAGGTGAACTTTATATCGGAGATGTTCTTGCTAACAACATCGCTCCAAAAGATAGAGATATCGCAATGGTTTTCCAAAGCTACGCTTTGTACCCACACATGACAGTTTATGATAACATGGCTTTCGGTCTTAAACTTAGAAAAACTCCAAAAGAAGAAATCAAACGTCGTGTTGAAGAAGCTGCTCGTATCCTTGATATTTCTCATCTTCTTGACAGAAAACCAAAAGCTCTTTCTGGTGGTCAAAGACAACGTGTTGCTTTAGGCCGTTGTATCGTTCGTGACCCAAAAGTTTTCTTGCTTGACGAACCTCTATCAAACCTAGATGCTAAACTTAGAGCTCAAATGAGAACAGAAATCTCAAAACTTCATAAAAGACTTGGCACAACATTTATCTACGTTACTCATGACCAAACAGAGGCTATGACAATGGGTGATAGAATCGTTGTTATGAAAGACGGATTTATCCAACAAGTTGACTCTCCACAAAACCTATACGACCTACCTGTTAACGAGTTTGTTGCTGGATTTATGGGTTCACCTCAAATGAACTTCATCGACTGTACTCTTAACAAAAATGGCGGCAAATATTCACTAACATTCGGTTCAACTACTATTGCTATTCCAGACGAAAAAGCTGCTGGTGCTATCATTGACCTAGACAAATATGTTGGTCAAGAACTTGTATTCGGTATTCGTCCAGAAGACGTACATGACGAGCCAGAAATCATCGCAAAATGGTCTGACGCTGTTTCTTCTGCTGAAGTTGAAGTTACAGAGCTTATGGGTGCTGAAACATACCTATACCTAAACTGCGAAGGCAACGCTATCACAGCTCGTGTTGACCCATCATCTAAAGCAACTCCTGGCGACACTTCAAAAATTGCTTTCAAAATGAGCAAAATGCACTTGTTCGACAAAGAAACAGAAGATACAATCCTTAACTAATTTCTTCAATTTTAATAATTTGAATGCCTCTTTAATTAAAAAGAGGCATTCTTTTTTTTATTGTCATTGTTAACTCTAAAAATTGACATTTCATGTAGAAAACGGTGCTATACGTGGGAATTTAAGGAATTGATAATTGACAATTGACAATTGACAATTGATAATTGATAATCGTGGCGGAAATCTTGTTGTTTTTTAATTATATATTGTTTTATAAACTATATTTTCTAAATAAATTATAATATACAAAACTTTAATCAAAAAATCCGTGAGGATTTTCACATTACTTTTTCACTCTTCACTATTACCTTTTCACTAAGCTCCCACGCATGAGCCGTGACCCTACTACTCTGTGCCAAGCACCGCTATCTACCATTAGGACAACAAAAAAAGCCCCAGACCTCTCAAAAATTAATTTGAAAAATCTGGGACTAGTGTATAAATTTATATTGCAGCTTGATTATTATTCGATAGTTCCGTATTCTGGAAGAATTTGCTCGTTTTCTAAAATGAAATATACAAGGTCGTTAACTCTGCAAGTGTTTGCGTTGTAACCATTTGTATGATTCCAAGCTGATTGAGCAATTTCGTAAACATTTCCACTAGCAACAGCACTTATATTGTCCCAAATTGGAGTGCCAACAAGGGCATCATAGTTTTCTGTGCTTTGGTTGTGAATGAAAATATAGTCAGGGTTAAATGTAATAATTGTTTCTACTGAATAAGAACCGTCTGAGCTACTAGCACC
>JAWXUN010000145.1:0-5037 GCA_044426425.1 Clostridia bacterium
ACTGTAAATAACGGAGAAATAGCGATTGTTTTAGTTAATGGCGATGCAGCTACCTGTAAAAAAATCAGTATACAAAATGATGGGATTTTCTTAATTTCATTAAATCCGTCTTTTGAGCCTAGATTTTATTCAAAAAAAGAGGTTCAATCCCTCCCAGTTGAAATAATAGGAAAAGTGGTCGAACTTAGAGGAAAACTTTAATTAATTATGAGGAGTATACAAAATGGGGATATTTGATATTTTTAAATCTAAATCTAAACTTAATCCGAAAGAAGAAATAATTAAAACGGATAGTATTATTTTAGAAAATACTGTTTCTAAATATAGATTAGATAACATTCGTTTCATTGATGAAAAACAAAATGATTTAAAGAGATATATTATAGAAAATGAAAATTGTTCTATTGTTCAAAACGATATTGATTATTTATTGTCTATGTTAAAAGAAACTTTAAAAGAAAACGATATAAAATTAGGATTTGTTATAAACAAAGAAATTAACTTTGATATTTCAAATTATGATAAAGGGCATATTGATTTTGCTTTTTTGAAATATGAACCTTTGACAGCGACAGGAAAATTATCTAAATACCCATTAGAGTTACATATATACAGTCCTCACGACCCTTTCAATATAAGTTTTGATAAAATGATAAATGCAAATGTTTTTTATTTGAAAGACGGCACAATAGGTAAAGCAAGGATGTGGGTTTGGAACAAACATATAATTCATGTGTTCCATTATGCAATTAAAGAAAAAAAGTTGATTGTTACAAAAATTGAAAAAACAGCAAAAAAAGGATATGATAAAGATATTATTTATTCATATAAAAAATGAACAGACTAAAAATACTAGGCAAAGCAGTAGCTTTTACTAGTATGGTTAGATAAATTTTAATTTAAAAGGGGTATATATTATGGGCATAAGAATAGGTATAGGAAAGAAAATTGGCGGTGTTTATGTTGGGGCTAGTACCAATGTAGGTGGTTCTGAAAAAAAAGGCGGTAGCGGTTGTTTTAAATATTTGTTGTATTTCATTTTGTTGCCTGTTTTGATATTTTATGTTCCTATAAAATGGGCGGTCGAAAAAACCAAACAGCAACTTGCGGTTGACCCAAACAGTGTTTGGTATAAGCAAAACTGGGGGATAGTTCTTGTGCTATTTTGCTTTTTTCCGATTGGTTTATATTTGATGTGGAAATATGCTAATTGGAAAAAAACTATTAAAATAAGTATTTCCGTGATAATCGCAGTTATCGCTGTGTTCTCGTTACTTTTTGCAGAACCTAAAGCCGAACTAGAAAACGGCAATAACGAAAGCCTTGCGGACACAACTGTTCCACCAACTCCAAATGAAGTTTATTCCTCTGTTGATTTACTTGATGCTTTCGACGATGATGAAAAAGCTGAAAATTTAATAGGTCAAGTTGTCAAAGTTACTGGTGTAGTTGAGTATAATGCACTGGATACAAAAAATGAAATGATAACTCTCGAAACAACTCAAAGTAATTTAGATGGTAGTATATATTGTGAAATGAGTGAGTTTTCAGACGATTACAGTGCAGTTACTGAGGGTGACAAAGTTGTTATTGTTGGCACAGTTGAAAAAGAGATAGGTCATATCTATATGGTTGATTGTTGGTATTTAGGCGGAGCAACAGAAGATGAAACAAAAACAGAGGAAAACATTTCACAAGAGGGTAACAGTACACAGCAGTTTGGCACGACAGAAGACATGGACGTAATAGTTGATAATGCTAGAACCGATGCTGAAACAGCCACACAAGAAGATATTGACAAAGCTTTGAATTGGTTAAATGATAATAACTCACATCTTTTTGACGGCAAAGAAAACATGGAACTAGCTATATATAACGGCGAATTAATAGAATATTTTTATAAGGATAGTGATGATGTATTAACATATCTAGGGTTTAAGGCTTTTGAAACTGTAAAATATGTATATCGAGGTGTGGACTCTACGCTTGACGAGGTAACACACGACAATTTAATGGAACTAAAAGATATGCTTGCAGTTCAATTTGAGTAAATATATTTATGTCAAAAAAAATATTTTTAAATTTATAAAAAGAAAGGGTAAAAAAATGATTGATTTTCAAAATGCAAATTATCTAAAATTAAAACCAGTTAGCAATTCAGATGGAGAGAGCCTAGTTTCTAAAATGTTAGTAAATAACGAGGAGATTTTCGCTAGTTTTAAAACAATAAGAGATATGGTTATTTTTACAAACAAAAGAGTAATTTCTATAAACGTACAGGGAATGACAGGAAAGAAAAAAGATTTTACATCATTACCTTATAGCAAAATTCAAGCTTTTTCAGTAGAAACAGCTGGAACTTTTGATTTAGACTCAGAACTTGAATTATGGTTTAGTGGTTTAGGTAAAGTTAAATTTGAATTTGTAAGTGGTTTCGATATCACAGAATTTAACAAATATATAAGTAACTATGTTTTATAAAAGAAATTCGTAAAATAAAAAAGTCCCTCTAGGTACTAGAGGGGTAACGAACAATTTTAATCATTTATATTAAAAAGGTATATAATCATGGAATTAAACATAGAAAATTTGCGTATGCTATGTGACAGTAAATCTGTGATGTGGCGTGAACACGCTCTCAAACGTATGCGTGAAAGAAATATTAAAAAATCTGATGTTATAAACTGTATAAAAACAGGCGAGATTATCGAACAATATCCAGAAGATTATCCACATCCAAGCTGTTTAGTTTTTGGATTTGATAATGAGAAATTTATACTTCATGCAGTTTGTAGCGATAATGACTGCATTTTATGGATAATAACAGCATATTATCCAAACAATATTAAATGGCAAGACGATTACAAAACAAGAAAGGTAGTGAAACTATGAATTGTTTTATGTGCAAAGGTGGACATTTAAAAGAACAACTAAAAAATTATATTGCTGATTTAGATGATTGTGTAATTATCGTTAAACACGTTCCGTCACTTGTTTGCGAACAATGTGGTGAAGCTTATTACACCGATGAAGTAGCAACACAACTTGAAAAAATTGTAGATACAATGGAAAAATTTGTAAAAGAAGTCGCCATTGTAGAATATTCAAAAATGACAGCATAAAAAAATCCCTCCAGGTACTACTAATACCTAGAGGGAAAACACCAGCTTTTAATTTGCTATGGCAACAGCAAAATTTGACTCAAAAGTTTAAATAAAAAATCAAAAATATAAAAGGTGGTGAACATATTATACTACCTTTTAGACTATAATGCAATACTATATTTAATTTAAGAGGTGGATATGAAAATTGTTGCAGCATACATACGTGTGTCTACAAACGACCAAACCGAATACAGCCCAGAAAGTCAGATTGATTTATTGCGTGATTATGCCAAAAAGAATGACATGATTTTGCCAGAAGAATTTATCTTTCGTGACGACGGCATAAGCGGAAGAACAGCCGAGAAACGTCCAGAGTTCATGCGAATGATAGGTGTTGCAAAGACAAAACCTAAACCTTTTGAAAGTATTCTTTTGTGGAAATTCTCAAGGTTCGCTAGAAATCGTGAGGACGCTATTTTATATAAATCCATGCTACGTAAGGACCTTGGTATTGATGTTGTTTCTATTTCTGAAAACATTGGCGACGATAAAATGTCTATACTTATCGAAGCAATGATTGAGGCTATGGACGAATACTATTCTATCAATCTATCCGAAGAGGTTCGCCGTGGAATGTCAGAACGTGCAAAACGTGGAGAGTGTGTTTCCGTAGCTCCTTTTGGCTATTATATTAAAGATAAAAAGTTGATTGTGGATAACGAAAAATCTAAAACCGTTAGAAAAATTTATGCCAACTTTTTAGCTGATAAATCTATGCATTCAATAGCAAATGAACTCAACACTCTAGGTGTCAAGACGACAAAAGGTAAGCTTTGGCGAAACAAAACTATAAGATATGTTCTTACTAACCCTGTTTATAATGGGAAAATACGCTGGAACCCAAATGGAATAAACGACTATACAACAGGAGTACCAGACCCCAACACAATAATAACCGAGGGGATACACGAAGAAATTATCTCAAACGAAGATTTTGAGAAAGTACAAACAAAATTAAGGAAGTATTTAAAAATGTTTGAAAGTAGCAATTCAAAAAGAAAAGGTAATGAGGTAGCTAGTACAAATGGCGATTATATGCTCCGTGGTTTGCTTAAATGCTCGGCTTGTGGTTCGTCTATGACAAGAGTTAAGGACGGATTAAACTGCGTTAATTACGCCCATTCAGTTTGCAAAGAAAGCCACTATGTTTCAATGAATAAAATTATACCTCTTGTTTTTTCGACAATGATTTATGATATGGACTCGCTTGAATTTGATGTTGTACAAAAGACATCTTCAATTGAATTATCGAATGAAATAGAACTGATAAACAGCCAAATTACTAAGCTTAAAGCAGTACTTTCAAGACACAAAGAGGCATACGCAAACGGCATTGACTCAATACAAGAGTATAAACAAAACAAAGAAAATGTATCCTCAAAAATTATTGAACTAGAAAATAAATTAAAAAAATCCCCTGCTCCACAAATAGACAAAAAAGCCTATGCAGAACAGAGGAAAAGAGATATAAAAAAATTACAAAATCCTAATACAACAGAAACAGAAAAAAACAAAATTTTGCGTTCGTTTGTAGATAAAATAATTTTTGAAAGAAAAACCTGTTCAGTAGAAATATTTTACTACTTTTAAAAAATTATCACATTGTGACATATAGAGGTCCTCATGGAGAGATTGGGGCTTCTCTTAGGTATTTGAGCCAGAGGTATACTATGCCTTATCCAGAGCTTAGAGCAATCTTAACGGACGTGGGCACAGAGGAGCTCGGACATCTCGAGATGGTTGGAACTATGGTTTATCAACTTACAAGAGATTTAAGCCCAGAGCAAATTCAAAAAGAGGGTTACGACCAATATTTTGTAGACCATACAACAGGACTTTATCCAATTGCCGCATCTGGTGCACCGTTTAGCTC
>JAWXUN010000146.1:0-5011 GCA_044426425.1 Clostridia bacterium
CAAGAACAAACCACTTGATGAAGACGAAAAGATACGTTATAGAAAGATTACACTAAGGAATTTATTGATAGAATGTGTTGCGGTTATCGTTTTATTAGAACTAAATCAACTAAGTTTCGCCTTTGCAATCTCTATAAGTATCGGAGTTACGGCAATCTTACTTTTAATTGAAGAAAAGGAATAAAAAGTATTTACAAAAAAGAATTATTATGGTACTATTAAACTATGTTAATTCTAATATTTTGTTTTCTTTTTTTAAAGTAATACAAACAAAATGAGGAGTTTATTATGAATTTTAAAAAAATATTATCAACAGCTTTAGTAGCAATATCTTTAATTAGTACAATAGCAATATCAGCAAGTGCGGACACTTTGAACAATGATGATTCGACAATAGAAACTATAAATGGCAGTGAATTATCAGCTGATAAAATTGAAGAATTGCAGTCAAACGGAATAGATATTGATAGTGATTCAATTATAAGTCTATCATCATTTGATACTGATACTAGATCAACAACATCAGATAATTATATTACCATAACTAATGATATTGGAAACGATGAAATCAAAACAGATATTTATCTTTATTTAGATGAATATGGGGACACAGAATCTATCGTTGATCAAAATGTACAAACAAGAGGTAGTAATACGATAACATCGCCTTTAGGTACATGGGATGGTAGATACACATTAAAAGGAACTGCATTGTATAGTGTGTACGGCGGTGCTTATTATAGACCATTAAGTGCAAGCTTTATTTATACAAAAAATTCTACTTGCACTGTTTCTGAAATAAATATGATATATAATTGTAATGGTGTTATATATGATTATCCTAGTTATGATTGTACTGATGAGTTTGAATATTATTCAATATCAGTAAATAAATCAAGCCCTACAGCTGGTATAACATATAGCAATTATGATCCTCGTAGCAGTGATACAGTTTTACGCACAAGTTCTGGTGGTTTAGGTGCTGGACACTATATCAGTTTTGAAATTACAGTTGATGGTACTACTTCCGAAAATTCAGTATCATTTTATCCACAAACTTAATAATTACATTTCATGTCGTTATTTTGACATTTCGTGCATTTTCTATTGCTTTTTTCCAGAATTTAATTATAATGAAGATATAAATTAAAAAAAGGAGTTGTTTTTTATGAAAAAAATATTTGTTGTTGTTTGTGCGGTTTTGGTGGGGGTTTTTGCCTCGGCTTGTGCGGTGGTTTCGTTAAGCAATGAGGAACTGCTTGAGAAGATTACGGAGTTTTATGATAAATCTGAAACTGATGTGATAAAAGAGTTTTCTCTAAAAAACGAAGTGGATGAAATAGGTATGTTGCTTTTTAGTGAAGAGCAAGAATTTTTTGGTGAAAAAGCAAATGTTTATCTAAATTTTGATATTGTAACTCAAAATTTATATGGAATGCAAGCATTGTATATTTATGATTTTGACATTAATGAAAATATTAGTGCATACAAAAATATTTATGGAGAGTTAAAATCTTTGTATGGCGAGGCAAGTTATTCCGACCTAGAAGAATACAAAGATGGCTATTACCCAATTATGGACGAAGATGAAGTGCTTGATTTCTATGAAAATAATCTGTTCTTATCATCTGAATGGTCTTTTGAATTAGATGGAGAAGAAAGAGTTATATACTTAAATATGATAACTATAGATGATGAGTGCACAATTACTCTCGATTATAGAATGCTTGTCTACAAACCTTGATTTTGATTGTATAAGGAACGATATCTTTGTCGTTCCTTACATTAAATTAATTAAAGAAAATGTAAATATATTTAGTATAAATAGAGAGGGTGAAGTATGATGAAAAAAATGTTTGTGTGTGTGCCTATCGTAGGCTTGGTTTTTATTGGATATTTATTTTTGTTCTTTCAAAATGGAGTGAGTTTTGCAAAAGATAGTGGAATTTTTGATAACAGATTTTTAGTTTTAAATTCAGCTAACGATGATTATTCAGAAATAAATCTTTCAACTTTTGATGTAAAATTGACTATCAGTGAACAAACAGCACCAGATTTTGTAGAAGAAATCCCGAATAAATATTACGAATATACTGTTCAATACGAGAGTGAACCAATAACTATTGGCTTGGCACTGTATGATGATTTGAGAGCGTGTTTTTACTATGATGAAAAACTTGACGAAGAGGGAATTTTGTTTGAGGGTTCAGATTTAAATTATGAAAATCTAATCAATACAGGCGATACAATAGAGCCGAATAGTCAAGTGAATGTTCAATTTGTAAGTGAAAATTCAGTTGTTTTTAATGATGCTAATATGTGGCAAGTGGAAAGTACATATCAGGATGAAAATGGTGAAGTATACACACTAGAAATACCTTTTACCCAAGAGGGCGATTTTGAAAATTCTGGCACCAAAGTTTCTATTGTTGATTATAGTGATGAAAATTTATACAAAGCCGAGTATAAAAAATTTATAAATCTTTTATATAATACAGAGATTACAAAAGGTGTTTTTGATATAAGAGGTAATTATTTGTTTTTCTTCCTAGGGCTAGGTTTTATCATGATAGCTATGTTAGTTAAATTAAAATTTAAGAAAAAAGATAATACACTTTTTGTTGTGCCTAATATGCACGCAAGCAAAATTCCGACAAATGAATTCGATGACGCAAGCATAAGAAAAATTAATATCGGAAATACGATGTATCTATTTATCGGACTGATAATGTTAATATTTGCTGTTTTATAATATGGTTAATAAATGCCTGCTGGATTTTTATTCGGTAGGCATTATTTATCGCTTTAAAGTAAAATAAGACTTGAATATATTTTCGTTATGTGTTAAAATATAGTAATATGGTTTATATTAAATAATTCACAATGTTTGCTTGAAAAAAAGGATTAAGATGAAAAATAATATTACAATAATTTGTGGGCATTATGGTTGTGGCAAAACAAATTTTGCTATTAATCTTGCTATCGAAAAGGCGAAACTGGGCGAAGATGTTGTCCTTGTTGATATGGATGTTGTAAACCCATATTTTAGAGCCTGTGAATATAAAGATTTGTTGGAAGAAAATGGGATTTCTCTCATTTCTCCGTCAATGTCAAATACAACGCTCGACACTCCGTCAATATCGGCAGCGGTTTATTCTGTGTTTAATAATCAGGGAAAAACTGTGATAATCGACCTTGGGGGAGATGATGTTGGTGCTACGGCACTTGGAATGTTCAGAGAAAAAATTGAAGAATACGAAATGATTTATGTTATCAACAAAAATCGTATTCAGTCAAGCAGTGAAGAGGACGCACTCGTACTCTTAAGAGAAATTGAGTTTGCGACAAAACTCAAGGCGACTTCTGTTGTAAACAACACGCATTTAGGTGTGGAAACAACAGAAAAAATTCTTTTAGAAGCACTGCCATTTGCACAAAAATTTGCAGAAATTTCTGGTTTAAGACTCTTGTACTCGACAGCTCCAAGTTTTTGCAGTGTAGATGGATTTAAAATAATAGAAAGACTAGTTAAATTCCCATGGGAATAAAATTTTAGGAGGACTTATAATGGCAAAAATTACGATTGACGAAAATGTATGTAAAGGCTGTGGACTATGCGTTAGCGTTTGTCCGAAAAAAATTCTTGAGTTGTCAAAAGATAAATTAAATGCAAAAGCTTATCACCCAGCAGAAGTTGTTGACATGAGCAAATGCATCGCTTGTGCATTCTGTGCTACAATTTGCCCAGACTGTGCTATTAGAATAGAAAAGGATTGAGAGGAAATTAAAAATGGCAGATAAAGTTTTGATGAAAGGCAACGAGGCTCTTGCTGAGGCAGCTATCAGAGTTGGTTGCAAACATTTTTTTGGATATCCAATAACTCCACAAACAGAGCTTGCAGCGTATATGGCTAAAAAAATGCCAAAAATCGGCGGAACATATCTTCAAGCAGAGTCAGAAGTTTCCGCAATTAACATGGTTTTGGGTGCTGCATCGGCTGGTGTACGTGCAATGACTTCTTCTTCTTCGCCAGGAATAAGTCTAAAAAGTGAGGGTATTTCTTATCTTGCTGGTTCAGATTTGCCAGCACTTATCATAAATGTTCAAAGAGGTGGCCCTGGTTTGGGTGGTATTCAGCCATCACAAGCAGACTATTGGCAAGCGACAAAAGGCTTGGCTCATGGTGATTTTCATGTTTTGGTTTTCGCACCGTCAACAGTTCAAGAAATGGTTGACACTGTTGCAAACGCTTTTTCTTTGGCAGATGAATACAGAGTGCCTGCAATGATTTTGGCAGATGGTATGCTAGGTCAAATGATGGAGCCTGTTGTTTTGCCAGAAAAAATTGAGTATAAAGCAGAAAAACCTTGGGCAGCAAATGGTCACAAAAACGAGAGAGAACATAACATTATCAACTCTCTATACCTAAAACCACAACTTTTAGAGGACAAAATTATCGAGCGTTTTGAGCGTTATGCAGATATAAAAGCAAAACATCAAATGGCTGAAGAATATTTGACAGAAGACGCAGATTTGACAATTGTTGCTTATGGTGCGTCATCTCGTGTAGCTAGATCAGCTGTTAACAAAGCAAGAGAAATGGGTCTAAAAGTTGGACTTCTTCGTCCTATCACACTTTGGCCTTTCCCAGAAAAAGCTGTTGAAAAATCAGCAGAACAATCAGAACAACTTTTGGTTGTTGAGATGAGCATGGGACAAATGGTTGACGATGTAAAGCTATCGGCAAATGGAAAAGCAAAGGTAAAATTTTACGGTAGAACTGGTGGTATTATACCAACACCTAACGAGATTTTAGAACAAATTAAAACTTTGATGGGAAAGGTGGAAAAATAAAATGGCAGTAGTTTTTGAAAAAACAAAAGGTTTGACAGATATGCCTTTGCATTATTGCCCAGGCTGTACACACGGAATTGTTCATCGTTTAGTAGCAGAGGTTTTAGAAGAACTTGGAGTTCTTGGAAAAACTGTTGGAGTTGCTTCTGTTGGCTG
>JAWXUN010000147.1:0-5007 GCA_044426425.1 Clostridia bacterium
GGATTGCGGCAATTTTTGGCACAATGACAAACTTTTCAGAAAATGTTCTCGGCATATACTTCCGTCGTAAAAACGAAAACGGCGAGTGGTCTGGCGGAGCAATGTACTATCTTTCTAGCGGTATCGCAAAATACAAAGGCTGTAAAAATGTAGGAAAAATTCTTGCAATTCTTTTTAGTGCTTTTGCAGTTTTAGCTTCATTTGGTATTGGTAACGCAAGCCAAATTAACACAATCGCTTCTAATGTTGAGAGTGCATTCTCAATTCCTCCAATCGTTTCTGGTATCGTGCTAATGATTTTAGCAGGTCTTGTTATCGTTGGTGGCATCAAACGTATTGCATCTGTTACAGAAAAAGTTGTTCCAACAATGGTTGTTCTTTATCTTCTCGGTGCTATAATCGTTGTTTGCGTAAACTTCAGCCAAGTCGGTGCTGCTTTTGAGTCAATCTTTGCTTTTGCTTTTGGTTGGCGTTCAGTTGGCGGTGCTGCTATTGGTCTAGCTGTTCAAAACGCTGTAACTTGGGGCTTTAAACGTGGCGTATTCTCTAACGAGGCTGGTTTGGGTTCTTCTGTTATGGTACATAGTGCATCAAATGTAAAAGAGCCTGTTCGCCAAGGTATGTGGGGTGTTTTTGAGGTTGTTGCTGATACACTAATCGTATGTACTTTAACATCACTTGTAATTCTAACAAGCGGAGCTGTTGACCTTCAAACTGGTATTGTTCTAACAGAATCTGCTGACACAGTTCTTGTAAGTCAAGCGTTTAGCAATATTTTCGGATATGCGGGTTCAGCTTTCATTGCTATTGCGGTATTGCTCTTTGCCTTTTCAACCGTTCTTGGTTGGAGTTATTATGGCACAAAAGCTTGGGAATATCTTTTCGGAACAAAATCAACAATTATTTATAAAGTAGTTTTCGTTGCATTTATCTTTGTTGGTGCAACAATGAGTCTTGACCTTGCTTGGGATATCTCTGACACATTCAACGGATTAATGGCACTACCTAACTTAATCGGTGTAATCGCTCTAAGTCCACTTGTTCTAAAAATTACAGCTAACTATGTTAAACGTAATCTAAAACATCAAAAAATAGACCCAATGCTAAACGATGACCCAGAAATTCAAAAGTTAGAAGCACTAGCTCTTGAAAGACAAAATGAATCCAACAAATAAAATTTTGTAACATATTTAAATGGGACTGCAAAACAGTCCCATTTAAAGTTTTTTAGCAGACAAAAATTTAAGTTAAACGAGTAAAATAAAATGAATTATGATATTGTTATGCAGTTTTTTGAACTAACTGGCACTATAGCTTTCGCTTCTTCTGGTGCTCTTACGGCGATTAACAAAAAAATGGATTTGTTCGGTATAATTACAATTAGTATAATAACAGCCGTTGGCGGTGGCGTGTTCCGTGACCTTTTGATTGGCAACACACCTGTTAACGCAATAAGCGACCCTTTATCCATTATTGTTTCTAGCATTGTGGCTCTTGTAGTTTTTGTTGTTTTGTATTTGTGCCGAAAAAAAATCAAGTATATACGGCTTTTAAAAATATATGAAAAACTAATGTTTATTTTTGATACAATTGGTTTAGGAATTTTTACTGTAACAGGAATAACTGTTGCTATCAATTATATAGAAAACCAAAACTCTTATACTCTTATATTCGCTGGTGTTATAACAGCCGTCGGTGGTGGAGTTGTACGTGACATAATCGTAAATAGGCGACCAGAAATCTTTTTAACCAATATTTATGCAAGTGCATCTATCGTTGGTGCTGTTTCTTTTGTTCTAGCATACAAAGTTTTTGACATAACTATCTGCTCTGTTATTTGCCTATCTGTTGTAGTTTTATTAAGAATATTATCTGTTATCTTTAAATGGAATTTACCTAAATTACTCTAATACAAAAAACATCTGTAACACAAAGTTTGTGTTACAGATGTTTTTTTGATATTTATTTTACCAACCTTGGAAAGGTAGGTTTGCGTCTGCTGTTTTGTATTCTTCAGGCCATAGAACTTCCCAGTCATCGCCAGATGTATCAGCACTGCTCAAATCTTCTGGTTGGTATTGTCCAACACCCCAAGAGAAATCTGCACAGTTACCGCCTGTTTCGTTCATTTGGTAATCATAACCAGCTAGTTCAAACAAGTTTGATTGTAATACTTCTATAAGATCTTCTTTATCTGTCGAGCCAGCCTCTATCGCTGCTTTGCAAGCTAATTCAACAGCCATAAAACCACATAAGAAGTCATTTCCTGGAACTGAATTATAGTTTTCGCTACAATATTCAGCGGCATAAACTGTTGACTCACATTCACGAGTGCTTTTGTAAACACTGTATGATATGAAATTCATTTTTGAAATTGATGGATCTAAACCACCGTTATCAGGATTTACCCATGAAGCTGAATCCCAACCCATGCCCTCGATAACCATGTAATCTGCTGAGAAATCCATTGATTGACAAGCTTGAACAAATGTAACGCTATCTTCAAAATAATGAGGAACGATAACTGCATCAGGAGCAACTGCTTTTAGTTTTGTAATACAAGAAGTCCAATCTGCTACACCTGGGTCAAAATATTCTTCATAAACAATTTCTATTCCATTTTCAGTAAAATACTCAGTAAGAGCATCGTTTACTTCATGACCGTATGTTGTTTCTAGGTTAACAATTGCTACAGTTTGAGGTGTTTCTACACCCTCGTTTTCAGAAGTTGCAAGAAATTCTGCAACATCTTTCCACCACATACCACCTTGCCATACATCGTCCATTTGAATATTAACGATATCTGTGCCGTATTCTGTATTTGCAGAATAACTATCAGCACCAACGCTAAACATTATAGAGTCGTATTGGTTTACTGTTGGAGCAGCATCAAGAAGAGCTGATGTATATGGAGAAACTAATAAGTCAACCTCGTCAACTGAAATAAGTTTTTCGTATAGTGAAGGAATTTTTCCTGAGTCAAATTCATCATCATAATAAACTAACTCAACTTGCATTCCGTTAACTCCACCAAGTTCATTATTAACATAATCAATAGCTGCTAAAGCACCTTCGTATGCTAATGTACCTGAGTGAGCTAAGTCGCCCGTTAGTGTGAATGTTCCTCCGATTTTAAGAGTTTCTTCACCACTTTCTTCAGTAGAAGAAGTTGATGAGTCAGAAGAAGAGTCTGCGGAGTCGCTTGTTGTTGTTTCACTTGAACAACCTGCAAATGATGCAACTGCCATCAAACTTGCTAGTGCTAGGCCTAAAAACCTTTTTGTCCTTTTCATTTTAATTTCCTTTCTGAGAAAAATGCAATACATTTTCTCCATAAAAATTTTATAAAATAGCAAAAGCTACTTTTAACTAATTAACTGCCAACATAAACTCTTTGTACTTCTTCTGAGTTTAGTAGCTCACTTGATTTTCCTGACATAGCAATCTCGCCTTGCGACACAACGTGCCCGTACTCTGCAAAATTTAAGGCTATATCTGCAATTTGTTCAACTAACAAAACTGGTTTGTTTAACTCACTCATCAATTCTTTTAGCATATCATATAAATCTTCTACAACTTTTGGAGCAAGTCCCATTGAAATATCGTCAAGCAAAAGAAGTTCTGGTTTTGACATAATTGCTTTTCCTATATTTAGCATTTTACGTTGACCACCACTTAAAATTCCGGCAAACTGATTTTCTTTCTCTAAAAGCGGAGGGAAAAAGCTATAAACTAATTCCATATTTTGCTTCATATACTGTTTAGTAATTTTACTATTGCAGTTAATCATCAAATTTTCTTTTATAGTTAAATTAGGAAAAACTCCACCTTCTTCAGGCACTTGAACTATACCTCTCGCCACTATCTCGTGTGGTTTTAATTTTTCTATGTGCTCGCCTTTAAAAATTATACTACCGCTTTTGCAAGGTAAAATACCAGAAATTGTTTTCATTATACTGCTTTTACCAGCTCCATTAGCACCGATTAGTGCTATACATTCTTTTTCTTTAATCTCAAAAGAAATTTCATGCAACACATCAACCTCTTTCGAATATCCTGTGACAATTTTATCGACTATTAATACTGACATAGCATTCTCCTTTATGATGATTTTCTTCCACCGATGTACGCATTAATAACTTTTGGGTCATTTGCAATATCAAATGGATTTCCTTGTGCTATTACCTCGCCAGCGTGAAGAACAGCAACTCTGTCACATATTTCTTTAATAAACATCATAATATGTTCGATTACAATTATAGTTACGCCTCTATTTGCAAGTTCTTTCATCATTTCCATACGCTGTCTGATTTCTGCACCAGAAAGTCCACAAGAAACTTCGTCAAAAAGTACAATCTTTGGCTTGCAAGCTAATGCTCTTGCTATCTCAACATTTTTCTTATCAGGTAACGAAAGCTCACTTGTAGGTACATTAAGCTTATCTTTTAGATTTGTAAATTCAATAATTTCTTCTATATCCATGTCTAGTCCAGTAGAGATTTTTCCAGCAGTTGCGTGTGCCACACGGATATTTTCAAGTGGTGTCATGCTTTGAAAAGGTTTTACAAGCTGAAAACATCTGCCTATACCTTTTCTTGCTATTTCCCACGGTTTTAGGTTTGTGATGTCTTCCCCATCAAAAATAATTGTACCTTTGCTAGGTGGATAAATTCCACAAATCAAATTAAATATAGTTGTTTTTCCAGAACCATTTGTTCCGATAATTCCATAAACTTCGCCTTTATTTATACTTAGGTTTATGTCCTCGAATATATGATTACCACCAAAACTTTTTGATAAGTTTTTAAGTATTAATTGCTCTTCCATTCTAAATTCTCCTATAAGATTATTTCTTTTTGATTAGCACTTTTAATTTTTTACACAATTTTAAAAGTCCTGGCCATATTCCCTCTCTCGCTGTCATCATAACAACAATGATTAGTATTCCTAAAACCAAGTTATGACCACCGCTTACAGTAATAATATTTCTTGCCCATTCTTGTAAGC
>JAWXUN010000148.1:0-4994 GCA_044426425.1 Clostridia bacterium
TGACAGATTGACCGAAAACTTTTGGTGCACGTAGACCAGCTTCTCTCATAATTTCGTAAAGCAAGTTTGCAAGAATAATCTCCCAAAAAATGTTCAGCGGTGTGCCTGACTCTGCAATTGCGATTTTCACCAAAATTTCGTCTGGTATAAGCTCTGGCCGTCCTGTGATAATTCCGACATACAAAGCTGGCACAAAAGCAGAAATAAAAAAACAAAGATATTTGATATATCTGATGTAACTTGCATAAATTGGTTTTGTCGCATAGTCGTCCATGTTCTGAAAATTTTCTGTAAAAAGATATGGCACAATTAGAACCGTTGGAGTGCCATCAACAATAATTGCAACTCGTCCTTCTTCCATTTTTGCACAGGCTGTGTCTGGTCTTTCTGTTGTGCCAACTGTGCCAAAAACTCCGCCTTTGTTAAGATATCCTGTTAGATAACCTGCCGCCATAACTGTTTTTAAATTAATATTTTTAAGCTCTGATTTTAGCTTGTTCAAAATTTTTTTAGACACTCTGTTTTCTATATAAGATATCATTATCGGTGTCATAGACTCTTTGCCGATAGTCATTCTCTCAAACTTTAAATCGGTGTTTCTCATTCTTCGTCTAATCAAAGAAACATTGATTTGCACAGCCTCCACAAAGCCCTCTTTTGAACCTCTTAGCATATTTTCGTTATCAGGATTTTCAACAGAGCGTGTCTTAAAACCCTGTCCGCCAAAGCTAATCGCTGTGTCGCAAGAGTCCATAAGAATAACCGCAAAGCCAAGCATCAACTTTGTTATTAAATCTTCAATTGTATTTATTTTTATTTGGTCGATTACTCTTAGGACATTTTCAGAAACAAAATTCACCAAGTCGCCACCACGCAAAGAGCCAATTTCTATGTTGCTCATTGGTCTAAGTGCCGAAACAGAAACATATTGCCTGTCTATTTGCCCCTCAAGACTAAGGAGCACAGCATCTATATTATCTATTTTCAATGCAAGTTTTGTAAAATCCGAGGCATTTTTAAATCGTTTATCTAATATTTGTATGTTTTCGTTAAGGTTTTTGCTCAAACTAGGCATTTTATCACCCTTTCAAAAATTATTTTTGCCTTTATATTATAGACTTATCCATTTTTGCCAAAACTTTTTTTAACAAAGGAGTGATAACATGATTACATCATTATTAAGAACCTTGATTATTTACATCGTCATCATCATAGCTGTTAGAATTATGGGAAAAAGGCAGATTAGCGAACTACAAACCACAGAACTTGTGGTGACTTTGCTAATTTCTGACCTTGCATCTATACCAATGCAGGACAACGAGCAACCGCTGACGAGTGGACTTGTGCCGATTTTTGTTTTGATATCGCTAGAAATTTTTGTTTCTATATTTATGATGAAAAACAACAAAATCCGCAGACTTATCTGCGGAAAACCAGTGCTTGTTGTAAAATCTGGAGAAATTCAAGAAGAACAACTAAAGGATTTGAGAATGAGCCATGCCGATTTGTTTGAGGCACTAAGGCAAAAAGACATCTTTGAAATAGATGATGTTAAATGTGCAATAATAGAAACAAACGGACTGCTAAGCGTACAAAGAACCGAGGTAGCTACAAATGAAAATTAGAGTTTTTTCGGCAATTATCATGCTTTTTTTAGCTGTTTCTCTCTGTGTTCTTTCTCTAAATTTAACCGAAAAATACTATGATGACATAACAGAAAAAATTGAACTAACCGAAGAATATATCCTGACAAACAACAAAGCCGCAGCTACTGCTACGGCCTTGGAACTTGCCGAAAATTGGGAATTTCAGCAAAATATATTTAGTTTGTTTATACACCACAGTGGCTTAGAACGCACTGATTTGACAATTCATTCTATATCAAAATATTTAAGCATAGACGACACAACCGCCGCCCTCATTCTATGCGAAGACGCAAAAATAAGCATAGAAGAAATATACAAAGACGAAAAACCATCTTTTTGGAATTTGTTTTGATATTGGTATATCAAACCTCCCCAAAAATTATCAATTATTCATAAATTCTGATGTCGTTAATTATTGCGTGTTTGTCGCCGTAGGTTGATTTTACCAAAACTTTGACAGCGTCACAGCAGACAGCGTTTTCAAAACTATATTGGTTAACTCTTTGGAAGTTATCCTCTGTGTCTATTTCTTTAACAACTTCACCATTTTTTGTAAATGCAATGCTATAATCACGGACGAGTTCATAAGGCATTTCTGGAACTTGTCTTTGGATATGTTTGGCACCTTGTGCTGGAATAATTGTTCTGCTAAAGTTAGGGTCAAAACGGAAAATCATGTCTTTTACTGACACATTTTTAGGGAATTTAATTTCTATCCACTCGCCGTTTTCGCTCATCTCCTCAGATATCCAAGCGTTTTGAACATCGCCAACTCTTCTTGCATAGTCACCATTGATAAAATTAGCTTGTCCGTCTGCTGTTGCACTAGAAGCTGTGATTGTGCAGTCTAGGTTTGTAACCAAGTCGTCTTTGTCGTCTACTTTTATGCCTGGGATATAGCAGTCGTCTTTAATAAGCATTTGTTGTAGTTCTTTTATATATTTTTGTCCGACTTCTCTTGGCAAAATTCCGTCTTTTATTGCAAAAGAAGAGGCTGTTCCGATAGCTTGACCGACAACAGCAAGTGTTGCCATAACACGAGATGAACTCATAGCCATGTGAGATGCACTCATTGCACGTCCGCCAACATATAGATTTTCGATATTTTTGCTGTATGTGCATCTATATGGAATTGTGTATACATCGTCTACTGCGTGCCAAATTGTGCCCTCGTTATCTCCGCCTTTTGAGTTTAGTCCGCCAACCGAATGGTCGTCCATTGTCCAACCGCCATAGGCAATTGCATCGTCAAATCTTCTTGCAGAATCAATGTCGTTTTGATTGAGAACATAGTCGCCAATAATTCTTCTTGACTCTCTTTTGCCTGGGATTGTTCCAATCCAGTCTAATGCATGATTTTCTACTGGGTATTTTCCAGAATTTTTCATGTAATCAAAAAGACCATAGATGTGTTTTAACAGTTCATTTCTAATAAATTCGCCATCACGAATTGTTTTTGTTTCAGCATCGCCAAGCTCCATCCACCAGTATCCGTGAGTGAACTCAGTTAGATTTCTGCCACCTAGTTTTTCGTCTGTGAACTCATAAGCCCAATCAGGACGTTTGAAAGGCATTGGTTTGCCCATGTCTTTCATGCTAAAAATAATAGTGCTACCCATTGTGTTTAGGTCAGCAACTTCTGGTGCAAGACTCTCGTTGTATGTATCTCTCGACTCGTGTCCGATTGTATATTCAGCACCTGCTAGGTCAGCAAGAGTTGCGTCGCCTGTTGTATCAACAAAAAGTTCTGCCTCAAAAGTGAACTCTTTTTCTGTGTTTGTTTGAACGCAAGTAACTTCTTTAACTTTGTTGCCGTCCATTTTAACACCGAACATATGTGTGTTGAGGTATAAATCTAAATTCTCTTGAAAATTAGCTTTTTCCCACATAATTGTGTCCCAAACATGGTATGAATATTGTGGATTAACTTTTTTGTTTGCCATAAGAGTTTCAAGGACAATGCCAGACTCGATAGCATTACAAAAATTTCCGCCACGACCTGCACCATTAACATTAACACGAATTTCTGAACTTGCGTTTCCGCCTAGAACAGAACGGTTTTGCACCAAAGCTGTTTTAACGCCATGTCTTGCAGCTGCAATTGCAGCAGACATACCAGCTAGTCCTCCGCCAACAACTACCAAATCATATTTCTTTGCAATTTTTGTCATATTTGCACCTAATACCTTTCAATTATAGTCTATATTTTACATTATTTTAATAAAAATGTCAAGTTTGATTAACTTAGTTTTACCGAGAAAAAATAAGTTTCTTTGTCGTTTGATTTTAGATATTTTGTTGTCTTGATATCTTCCAAATTTTTTGCAAATGGATAAACACCACACTGACTTGTCCAAGGTTCTAGGCAGACAAAAGGACTGTTTTTTTGTCGCCAAATATTATATAAGCCAAAGTTTTCGCTAAATGAATAATCAAGAATTTTGCCAGATTTTTTGTTAATTAACTCAAAAGAGGAGAATTTTACATCGTCGTTAATCGGTGCTTGTGTTGGGTACCAATCATCGTTTAGATTTAGAATATCGCTATTTTCTATAACAGAAATTCTCTTAGAAAAATCCATAAATTTTTCTTGAACACGAGATGGTTTGTTAATCGTAATTTTTTTGTCAAATTTAAAATAAACATTAGACACATCTTCGCCCTCTTGCACACAATAAAAACCATTGTGCAAACCAAAGCAATATGGCATTGTTTTTTCATCTAAATTATATATGTCATAAGTACCGACAAAACTTCCATTTTCGTAGCTATATGTCGCAATAAACCTAAATTTGATTGGATAAATTTTTAGTGTATCTTCGTTATATTTTGCTTCTAAAACCAGTTTGTTTTCTGTTTGCTCAATCAAGTCAAAATCCATATATCTCAAAAAACCATGTGCTGTTAAATTACATCTTTGACCACATACAGAAATCTCGTCATTTTCTACCGAGCCTACAATTGGAAACAAAAGCGGACCGTGGTTTCCCCAAAATTTTGGGTCTGCCTGCCAAATATACTGACGATTATTTTTGATTATCGAGCACAGTTCTGCTCCTTTTTTCTTTACAGAAAATTCTATTTCTTCATTTTTTATTATGTACATACAAACTCCTTTTTTTATTCTAGCGGTATTAATAATTGAGCGATAAACGTAGAATTTTCTGTTTTAAAAATATACATTCCATCGTGCTTTTCGAGCACATCAATTATACTTTTTATGCCTATTCCGTGCTCTTTTGTGTTATTGAGTGGCACTGGAACATCGTCCTGAATTTTTACCTCGCCCACAAATCCGTTGCTCACGGTTATCATAAGCCTGTTGCTTTTAATATGTGATTTTATTTG